>NZ_JAGYGS010000069.1:0-15571 GCF_018991185.1 Lactiplantibacillus sp. 7.2.4 | reverse complement strand
ACAACTGTGAAAGTATGCTATGATACTAATAATTACTTTAGGAGGCGTTTTGACGATGGATAAGACCGATTTGAAGATTTTGAACGCCTTACAGGCCGATGCACGCATCTCGTTAAAAGCACTTGCGGACCAGTGTTTCATCTCCTCACCCGCAATCTCCGCGCGCATCACCCGCCTGAAAAAGAGCGGCATCATTCGTGACTATCAGGCCAATCTGAACTATGAAAAATTAAACTATCATATTAAAGCTTATATTCAACTCCAACTTGAACCGACCCAAAAAGAGCGGTTCTACCCATTTGTCGCTGGAATTCCCAACATTCTCGAATGTGACTGTGTGACTGGTGAATATTCGCAAATTTTGAAAGTCATCTTCGAATCCACGCAGGCGCTCGATGAATTCGTCAACCAGTTACAGACCTTTGGTAAGACGAGCACCCAGATCGTCTTCTCCACTAGTGTTGCCAACCGCGGGCTCCGTTTGCCTGAAGACCAGGATGTGGATAGCGACGAACAATAAGTACTGACTGTGTCAATTGAACTTGATTAAAGCAAGAGCCGTCGCTTCGATTAGAAAAGAAGCGACGGCTCTCTTATTTATACTGACCATCAAGCGACTGGTCGGCCCCCAACTACTGCTTTATCAGCGCGGTAGCCATCCAAACCAGTCTGGTGTAGATTCAGCCTAATATCATGTCATCAGCATTGACCGCAAAAAAACACTCACTGTTAAGCCCAATTCAACAATCGAAAAATAGCGTGGGCACTCGTCACCTGATAACGTTGCTTCAAATGCTCCAAGCCAATGTCACAACTGACTAGTAATCCCAGGCCACCGACGACTCCGACCCACAACCACGTCCCTAGCCAATGAACCATGATGAGACAAATGAGCGTCGAAATGACGCCCACTAACATGCCAAGCGTTAAACTCACAAACCACCGTCGCATTGCGCACCTCCATTAGGCAAATCGATTCATCATATAAATAACGCCCATACCAATGACCCACAACGCGGTCAATGGCATTAAGGTCAATAATCCAAATTGATACCAACAGACGACTGTCATGAATAGAATTTCGATACTATGAACCAAAATCAACAATTGAAAATAACTTCGGAAAAGCCACTTGATGCCAATACTGACTAAAAAGCCGATTCCCAGCACGCTATAAAACATGCCATGCACCATGATGCAGTCCCCCCTCAAACACTGTTAATTGACCAAACTTACAAGTTCAGTATGCCGAATATCGGTAGAAATTATCACCATATTAATGTAAAGAGCATGTTATCTTTTTGTAAAGATGTCCAAATAAGCTTCAAACCTGACAATCAGTGGTTAACAGTTACCTGGGTTACATGTTATGATTAAAGGACAAAGCAATTAAACGCAATGATTATGGGGGCACACTGTGTTACAACTATTCACACTATCCAGCCTAGGACGAGATTTTTTCAATATCAAAATGTTGATTATTGTGCTCATTACGATTGGTCTCATCACTTTAATGACCATTCTGACCTACGCGCTCGAACACCAAGCTAACCAGCACCAAGCACCAACCTGGCGTTATCTGGCTCACGGCACCGAAGCAGTCAGCGTTCTCGTCAGTATGATTTTGTTACGCCAAATTTTTATCACTTTGAATTCCGGCAGTGTGATTAGCTGGACTTATGCAACCGTCCAGCTAACGGTACTCTTGTTCAGTTTGAACACGATGCGCAACCTGGCCGTGGAAGTCATCAACATTTTGATGCCACTTTTCATCTACGGACAGGCCATATGGCTCGGACATACCACCCAATACCTACCAGTCTTCATGGTCATGACGGTGATTTTGATCGGCACCGTCATTTATATCGCTCACAATTACCAGGCTTTGATTGCCAATCAGTGGAAATACCTGGGCTTTCAAGTGCTGTATAGTGGCACGTGGTGGGGCGTGATCTGGTCGTTTCATCCGTTCAAACTGACCCACACATTGTTCATTATTTTAGGTTTCATCGTCTATATGTGGCTCATCCGACTTGCAGTGCGTTGGACTCAGAAATTTTTCGACGAGGTCCTCACCTTCGATCACCAAGTCAATTATGATGAGCTGACGGGCATCCGCAACCGCGCCAGCTTCGATACCAGCGCTCAAGAAGTCTTTCGAGTGTACCAGCGTCGCAACATGGGGCCGGTCACCATGGCGATGTTTGACATCGACCATTTCAAAAATTTCAATGATGAACACGGCCACTTGGCAGGCGACGCCGTGCTGCGGCACGTCGCGAAATTTGTTGATCTACAATTGAAGCAACGAAGTACGCACGGGCAATTATTCCGTTACGGCGGCGAAGAGTTTATCATTATCTTTCGCGGCATGCCTGCGCTTGAAGTCGGTCAAGTCATGCGAACGATTCAGCGGGAACTTGCTGCCGAACCACTGGAATTTGAAGGCAGCACCCTGGCCGTCACCGTCTCAATCGGCATCTCCGAATTACAAACAACTGACCACAGCTTCACCGATTGGTTTGTCCGCGTCGATGACTACCTCTATCAATCCAAACAAGCGGGCCGCGACCGCACAACGGTGGAGAATCGGTTGCTGACGGATAATTAAGGGATGAACGAGATTTGCAAACAAAAATAGGTTCTTCAAGAATTGGATGATCAATTCTTGAAGAACCTATTTTCATTTAGCCGCAACCGCCAATCGGTGCTGACACATTGGTGCTGTTTGTCTTTAATCACCAGTGAACAAACACGCAGACGTGCTTATTTAAACGACCGCACAAATTCCTGGCCAAGCTCGTAAATCCTACACAGCACTAGTCTTAGCCCTGCCGTTCCTTCAAGCTCAGTTTTTCGACGTTTAATTCCTTATCGACCCAGCCATTGACGAAGCTGCTTTCGTGGCTAACCAAAATCAGGTTACCAGGGAAGGCTTGCAATGCCCGCTTCAGCCCTTCCTTGGTCTCATCATCCAAGTGGTTGGTCGGTTCGTCCATAATCAAGAAGTTGCTAGGGACTAGCTCGAGTAGCGCCAACTTGACTTTGGTCTGTTCGCCCCCGCTTAAGAGGTGCATGGGTTTCATGGCATTAGCAGCGTTGATCCCACATTTGGCAAGCTTTGTCCGAATCGTTTTTGGCAACATCGTCGGATATTCGTTTTGAATCGTTTGTAACGGCGTCAACTGCGGGTTATCCCATTCCAAGTCTTGGTTGAAATAGTTGATTTTAGCCGATGGTGAGAAGTTGGACTTCCCACTTAAAGCTGGAATCACGCCTAAAATCGACTTGATCAGCGTCGATTTACCGACCCCGTTGAAGCCTTTAAACGCCAGCTTTTCGCCGTTGGTCATCGTAAAGGTCACTGGTTCCAGCAATGGTTTACCGTAACCAACGGAGAGTTTCGTCACACTCAACGCGTTTTGCGAACCAGTATCCAAATAAGGGAATGAGAACTTCGCGTGGACGTTTTCACTCGGCGGATCGACCCGTTCCATATGCGACAGCATCTTCTCCCGCGACTTGGCCATCGTCGACTTCGAGCCGGCTTTGTTCTTACGAATAAACTTCTCTGCCTTTTCAATCACAACTTGTTGCTTTTCAAAGGCCTTCAATTGCGCTTCCTTGCGTGCTTCTTTTTGCCGCATCGCAGATTTAAAGTCGCCGCGATACTTGATGATCTTCCCAAACGCCACGTCGCAAATGCAATTCGTGACTTGTTGCAAGAAATCATAATCATGGGAAATAACCATGACGGCCCCATCAAAGCCATTCAGATAGTCTTCCAACCAACTGATATGAGCGGTATCTAGATAGTTGGTCGGTTCGTCCAAAATAATCACATCCGGATTCTCGAGCAGCAGCTTGGCCAAGATAATCTTCGACCGTTGTCCACCAGACATCTCACTGATGACGTGGTCGCGGCCGATTTCGTCCAAGCCAAGCCCGGTAATGACCCGTTCCATTTCAGTTTCAATATCATAAAAATTATTGGCTTCCAACGTTTCTTGAATCCGGCCGGCCTTTTCCAAGAGTTGGTCGTCCACCTTCTCCGCATAGTCCGCGTACAACTGTTGCATCTGCGCATCCAAGTCGTATAGTCGCTGGAAAGCCGTTTTCAAAAACGCATACAGCGTCATCCCCGCAGGAATATCGGCATATTGGTCCAAATACCCCGTGCGCACGTTGCGTTGCCATTTAATTTGCCCGGATAATGGCAAGATTTGACCCGTTAGAATCTTGATCAGGGTACTCTTCCCCGCCCCGTTTTGGCCCACGATTCCCATGTGGTCCGCGCGTTCTAACGTAAAATTGGCATCTTCATATAACTTCCGGTCCGCAAAGCTTTGCGATAAATCCGTTACTTCTAGTAAAGCCATGTTAGTTTCAACCTACACTTTCATTTTGTCCCGTACTAAAACAGGCCCCGTTACGTCACGAGGCCCGTTGCGATAAGTGGCTTCTACCAATTAGGCGAAGACCAATTCCTTATCTAGTTCATATTGCATATGGAAGTACATCCGATCACCAATAGGCTTAATCCCTACCGTCTCATAATGGTAGCGGTCATAGAGCTTCTTCGCTCCTAAGTTTGCCATATCCACGTTCAAACCGATTCGTTGTTGTCCGGCTTGACGAGCATATTGTGGTAAGGCGGCCAGTAGCTTGCCACCAATCCCATGACCCTGATAATTCGGGTCGACCGCAATCGAATCCAGGTACCATTCGTGCTCATAACTTTCAGCTTCAGCTTCAAATGCTGAACCAAACGCATCATTATCCGCAGTGACCCGTGCTAACACGTCATCAACCGCGTCCTCATTTTTGTCAGGATAACCAAACGCTACCCCAACCACTTGACCATCGGCCTCGGCCACCACCGTCGTCGCTTTTCCGGACAAATAATCTGGTGTCCGGTACGCGGCAGTAATGGCCTGCTCTAAGTCAGGTTCAGGAATGTCGTCTAGTTCCTCAAGTTGCATTTCATCAAAAATCATATTAATTAGCGGTGCTATCTGGCCCGCGTCGTCTTGATCGGCTGGTCGAATTGTTATCACGAATAGCCCTCCTTCTTATTGTAATCTCTACATTACTATGAAACGTCAAGGTTGTCAAAAGTCGAGTCCGCTGGGAACGGTTACAGACGTCACTTTCTGTGAACGGCTTATTTTGCTTATGCGTTGTACTGGTTAATTTATCATGAATCATGATTAAATCATGCCGGTTTGGATTACTGTTCGTCTGCCGGTGCGCACCTTAGTCCGACCTCCGGGGCTGGCTGACAACGCTGGAACAGGGCGGACATCGATTTGAACTCACGCAGAAACCCACTGCGCAATTTCAAATACGAGTCTTCTTCTAGCCCGGGAAACCCACCCGGACAAGAAGAACTTCGCCCTTGAGCATTGTCAGCCAGCCCCTCCAGTCGGGAACCCGCTCGAATGGCGGATGAACGGCCACCTAACTGGGTGCAATTGACCACTGAATATTTAGTGACTGGACCTTCAGGCAAACTTTCAATCGGTATTGATGCTGAATTATGGTACTTGGTTACTGAGAAGATTACCTGAATATTATTCGTACATCTTAATGCCACTAATTTCAGTGGTGACTAGTCGTAAATTTAGCCAATCCAATAGCCTGCACTCAGAATTCAAGATTGTTATCTCTAGCGACTGGAGAAAGTTCTGACAAGTTGGGTGAAGCTGCGTGTCCGAAGCTTTTAATCATGAGTAGCGCATTTAACAATTGTTAGAAATAAGTCTGACAGTTCAATATCAAAATTCCCGTGTACTTATGGAACCAACGACTGATCCAACAAAAAGTTGGGCCCGCAAATGTCTGCCTTTCGAATACCATCCCGGCTGGAAGGTGTTTCTGACAATGCTCAGCGTTTTTCAGAGTGTGAGGTTCAGACGGGTTGGGACTGAGGATTAGCCTAGCTAGCGCGTTAAGCGGTGAATTTCCGCTTGACGTTCTGGCGTAGCTAACCGGAAGTCCCAGTCTGACCCGAACACGTTTCGTCTATATTGCAAAAGACGTGGGCTTTCGGCTTAAATCTGTGTCCATCGCGTTCCAGCGTTGTCAAAAATGCCTGAAAGCCGGACTAGGAAGCATCCACCACAGCAAGTTTATGGTAACACGCACCGTTTCCAGCGGGTCTCAGCTGGCAGCACTTGACCTTAGAAAATAACATGATTTATGACAACTTAACTAGCCCAATGCGTTTAATTTGGCTATTGCCGCATCCCATCCGTTTGGGTCAATAGCCACCCGCAATGCGCATGGGCGCACAATCGTGGTATACTGGAAAACGAATTTATTTTGAAGGGATTTGAGTTTGTGAATATTCGCGACATTGATCATATCACCCTAACCGTCACCGATATCGCCCGGTCATTGCGGTTTTATCATGAAGTGTTCGACCTGCCGATCGTGACCTTTGAAGGTGACCGGCAAGCGGTCCTCGTTGGCAAACAAAAGATTAATTTTGAAACGGTTGCCGCACCCCACCAACCGGCAGCGGCAACGCCCACGCCTGGAAGTGCTGACCTTTGCTTGATTGCCAAAGATAACTTAGACGATATTCAACACCACCTCAAGAGCTATTTCGTGGATATCGTCGAAGGCCCCGTTGAACGCACTGGTGCCCACGGTCAACTGACTTCACTGTACGTTCGCGACCCCGATAATAATCTGATTGAAATCAGCAACTACCGCTAAGTTCGGTGGTTTAGAATTTAAGGCTAAAACTAACGCCAAGTGACACCGATTTATTGTAACCAGTGTCGCTTGGCGTTTTTAGCAGGATCAATTTTGGACGCAATCCTCGTCATTCGGATTAATATGCCGTCTAAATGTTGGGTTTCTCAATTACTTCCAATCAACGTACGAAACTAACTCACGGACCCGTCTTCACCCGTGCTAGTCACGCCGGTCTAATTGCCCCTAAAAATGCCGGCCAAATCAGACACGATTTAGTCGGCATTCTATCATTTAATTTATTTTATTCAGCAGCGCCAATCAAATCGCCACTGGCAACGTGGCCCTTTGGATTGAGCGTCAAGTTCGTGACATGATCCATGTTCGTAATAACGACCATCATCGTCGTGGCCTTGCCCGCAGCTTTGATGGCGGCCAAATCGACCGTTGCCACGGCGCGTCCAGCTACCAGTTCATCACCAGCAGCAACGTGTAACGTAAATGGCGTCCCATTCATTTCGACCGTGTTGATTCCCATATGCAATAGGATTTCTAGGCCACTAGCGGTCTTTAACCCAATCGCATGTTTCGTCGGGAAGACACTGGTGACCGTCCCGCTAACGGGCGCCACGATCTCGCCATCTTCTGGTTCGACAGCGTAACCATCACCGAGCAATTTACCCGCAAAAGTTTCGTCCGCAACGTCACTGATGGGCATCAATTGGCCAGTCGCTGGCGCATGGAGTACCGTGGTTACTGGCACCGCCTCGTTATCAGTTGCGGCTGAATCGTCAGATGCCGACTGGTTCGTTGCCGCTGTTTCAGATTCTGTAGTCGCTGTGGCCGATTGAACAGCCACCTGACCGCTAAATAATTGCTGTAATGCTTCGGCAACGAACTGCACTTCGGTCCCGATGACGATATGGATGTTGTGCACATCTAACACATTCAGTCCGGGAACCCCAGCTGCCATCACAGCGGGTTGGTCAACTTGGGCAGTATCTTTTAATTGTAAACGTAAACGGGTCGTACAATTATTAATGACACTAATATTATCATGCCCACCAATCGCCGCATAAATTTGTTTGGCCTGACGCATGTACTTATCGTCCGTTGCAGCTACCGCGACAGCCGGCGTGGTCGCGTGATCTGCGGTGGTTCCAGCCGCCGTTGCATCAGCGCCAGCAACCACTGCTTCACGGCCAGGCGTCCGCAAGTTGAACCGTTTAATAGCAAAATCAAAGCCAAAGTAGTAGATGACTGCCATAACGACCCCTTGAACTAACAACATGTAAGGTTGGTTTGCTAATGGCATCCGGAAACTCAGCAAGTAGTCGACCAAGCCACCACTAAAGGAAAAGCTAGCCGTCCAATGCATCAACGCCGCAAACCCGAGCGACAAGCCCATGAAGACGGCATGCAACAGGTACAGTGGCCAAGCGACGAACATGAACGAAAATTCAAGTGGTTCCGTGACCCCAGTAAAGAATGAGGCGAAGGCCCCTGCCAGCATCAGTGAGCCGACTTCCTTCTTGCGTTCTGGCCGCGCATTGCGATAAATCGCGTAGGCACCAGCTGGCAAGCCGAACATCATGATTGGGAAGAAGCCCGCTTCATACATACCAGTGATCCCCTTGACACCGTGGCTGGCCCAGAAATTACCGATATCATTGATCCCCGCTACGTTATACCAGAACACTGAATTCAGTGCGTGGTGTAGGCCGGTCGGAATCAACAACCGGTTGAAGAAGCCGTATAGAGCGGCTCCCACAAAGCCCAGTTTGGAAATCCCCGTTGCAAACAACACGATGGCATCATAGACGAACGGCCAGACAAAGTATAAGGCCGCCGTGACAATCAACATCACGAAGGCTGCCATAATTGGCACCAATCGTTTGCCACTAAAGAACGACAAAGCCATTGGAAGCTTGACCTCGTGGAAACGATTGTACAGTGCGGCCGCAATCAAACCGGCACTGATTCCAATCAAGACGTTGTTATCTAGCGCGGAAAACGCCGGATTGATCTGGCTCGCCTTCACGTTCAACATCGTTGCTAGTGTCGCTGGTTTTAACACCGTCACCGGCACTTCAAATGCGATCAACCCAGCAATCGCGGCTGCCCCGTCCTTATTAACTGACATCCCAATCGCCAGCCCGACTGCAAACAGCAAGGCTAAGTTGTTCAGGACAACGTCGCCACCCTGAATTAAGTAGTTCGCAAACAGCCACTGCTTCGGGAGATAATTCCCAATCCCGACTAGAATCGCTGCTGCGGGCAACGTTGCAATCGGCAGCATTAACGACTGACCGATTTTCTGAAAATATGTCTTCATACCAATTTCTCCTCAATCTCTTTTTATGCACGCTATAAATCCTATCACAACATGTTTTCATTGCAAGTTTTCTCGAAGCAATTAGTGTATAGACCAATATGGAAATAACCGTTTTCAACGTGATGAAATTAAGTTTGTCGGCGCACAAAAAAAGTTCTGAAAGTTATCAGAACTTTTTCATTAATATTCTTATTTTTCAGCAACCGGTACTTCTGGATGCCGGTATTGACGCATCATTTCTGCTAAGTGAACTTCATGGGTCACAAATTCGTGAACCCGGCAGACATAGTCATGTTCCCGACCGATTTTTGCAATATAGCCGTTGATGTAATCAACTTCGGTTGGCCGTCCCTTTGAGAAATCTTGATATATTGACGGGTAATGGTACTTATAAGCCCGACTGACCGTTTCCACGGAATCGATTTCTTCTTGCCGCGTTTCAATTAACTTGATGCCCGCACGTTCACAGGCATCGTAGGCTTCATTGAACATCTGAGTGGCCATATCCTTAACGCCCGGGTATTCAATGAACTGACCCATTTGGATTTCAAACATCGTACATAAGCTGTTGGTGACCGCGTTGAAAACGACCTTCGACATACACATGCCCATAAAATTATCGGACCAAATTGGATTTAAGTTGGCTGCTTTGAAGTCTGCCATCGCTTGACGCGTCGTTTCGTCGATTTCACCTGCATACTTACTCATATGCATCGCTTCACTGCCTTCAGGGCCCATGAAGTCAACGTCAGCCGGTCCATTTAAAACGGTCGCAATCATGGCAGTCCCTCCGATGATATGGTCTTCAGGGAAATATTGGGCAATTTTTTCGAAATGTCCCATCCCATTCATGGCCGCAAAGACGTACTGGTCATCATGGAAAATCGGTGCATCTCGTTTTAATTCATCGGCTAACTGCATTTGCTTTTTGAAAATGATCCAAACATCTGGATGGCCTTGGTATTCTTCTGGATAGTAGATGTTGATTGGAACCACGTGGCGATTTTGATGGTCACGTGCGACCGTGACACCACCCTGTTCACGCACCTTTTCAACGTTTGGTTCCCACGTATCGATAAAATCAACGTCAACACCGGCGTTTTCTTGTAACATCACGCCATACCGATAACCCATTGCACCTGCGCCAATAATGCCATATTTCATAAGTAAAACCATCCTTTCGTGTTGCCACTATGTGTTTACTGCCATCTGTTCGTGAGCTGGATACTTCCAATCACGAACGTTATGTGTTCAGGTTCAAATCCACCTGTAAGATTAATGACGAGCCTACTTAAAGCCTCATCAAATGAATATGTGTGACGACCTATGTGTCCCAATTTTAGGACAATGCTTGTGAACTATGTGAAACTGCTATGTGTCTCAACCGGGCACCTAGTTGTGTGCCCGTTGATGAAAATTAAAACTATGTGTTAACTTGATGAAAAAAGCGCCCTCTGAATAATCATCACTTAGATTATCCAGAGGACGCTTCCACGCGGTACCACCTCATTATTTAACCGAATTCACATTCGATTACTCAGCGCGTTCACAACAACTAAACGCGTGCACGGTAATGGGTGCTCCCAGCGAACCTCGTAAAGTTCACGCCAACCTTTTAGCTTTCCACTCGTTGTCATCACACCTTCACAGCTCCCGGTGCTTTCTGCGCATCACAACGTGCTTACTCCTTAAAACGTTTCGGCTTTTCATCAAGTTTTAATGTTATAACCATAATGCCATTCCAGCTAAATGTCAACCTTATTTGAAAACTTTTTTCTGTAAACTTTGAAAATCGTCGAAAAAACAGACTGTTTCGTGACAGTCTGCTCGTTTGATTTTAGGGGTGCTGTTTAAGGCCAGCTGATATTCAATGGGCAGCTACGTATTAACGTCCGTTCGACTGTTAATCTGGCAGTTTACCGACTATCGGGGCTGGTGGACTTTATGACGACCATTAGCTGACGCACACGTAGCCGATTCTGGCCCTAATCCCCTTGGTTCTCCTGATTCAGTGCAGTTAATAATGGTTTCCAGTCCAGTGACCAGATCATACCCAGAGCGTGGTCGCCGGTTAAGACGCCGAGGACTGGGCCAATCGTTCCCGTTTTGACCCGAACAGCTGGGAATTGGTAACGTAATTCACTCGCCCAGTCTTCAGCGATCTGCTCGTCGTTAGCGCTAATCACATCCAGACGCACCGGCAATTGGCTGGTTACGACGAACTGTTCAAACTCATCTTGGACGGCTTGTTGGGCGTTTTTCAACGTCCGTTCCTTACCCATCAGCTGAATCTTGCCATGTTCATTCAACGTGATAATCGGCTTGTTGCGCAACACCATCGTCCCGGCCAAACTACTATTGTTGTAGATTCGCCCATTTTTGACGAGATGCCGCATTGAATTAACGATCAAGACCGTCGTCGTGGCGGCGCGTAACCGTGTTAATTGCGTTAAAATATCAGCCATGGAATAGTTAGCCAAGGCCATCGCTGCCGCTAGTTTGACCATATTGGCCGTTCCAGCACAGGCTGTCCGTGAATCAAAGACCTGGACCTCAACACCAGCCACGGAAGGCGCATACGTTTTTAGATTATTGATCCAACCACTGATCCCACTGCTAAGGCCAATCACTAAAATCTGGTCATAACCAGCCGCTTTCAACTGGTCGAACACCAGCTGCATTTCCGGCATCGAAATCTGTGAAATCGTCGGAATTTCCTTTTCAACTTTTAGTAATCGATAAAATTGGTCCGTCGTAATATCAACATTCTCATGATAAACATGATTGCCAAACATAATTGGGTCGTTGACCACCGTGATCTGGTAGTCTTTGACGGCCTGTGCGCTTAGGTCAGCAGAACTTTCTGTCACCACCGCAATTTTCATAATTTCACTCCTCATCGTGCCGAGTCAGCACTCAACACGTCCCGCTGACATTGTGCTCAGCGTGCCCATCTTCTATGGTCGAGCCATAGCAAATTAGCGCCAGAAAAAAGACGCTCAGATACAGTATACTGTACCTGAACGTCTTTTTTCAAATCGCAACATGAACAGGGGTTGTAATCGCATTCTTCGTTGCTGCTGGCCATCGAACCGTTCCAGCAATCGGCACGAGCGTTACTTGAACTTGACGCGCAACTTGTTGCCGTTGGCGTGCGGTCAATGCGTTAAGTCGGAGACAATCTGGCGCAAGTGTTTGAAGTGAGAAATCGACTTCATTAGCGTAAACTTGTACCGCACTCACTGCTTTAGCCCCAACGACCAAGTAATCTTGTGGCAAATCTGCCAAATTGGTGACAGCGCCCTGATTAACTGGCAACGCGGTGTTGACCGCTGACTGTCCATTCACGAGATGCTGAGCAGCCACGATCACGTCGTTCAAGACACTATTGGCTGTGGCAGTACTGCCAGCGCCCGGTCCCGTGTAGAGACTCGCGCCGATGGCATCACTTTGAACGGCGATGGCGTTTTGAACGCCCGCAATTTCACTTAGCGGTTGCGTTTGTGCGACGGCCACTGGGGCGACCCGGCAATACAGCTGTTGATTATGTTGGGTTGCCTGCGCCAGAAGCTTGATCTGCCACCTGTGCTGTGCGACCGTTTGGCAAATCGTGGCGGATAATCCCGTAATGCCAACTGGTGCGACTTGTTGAAAGGTCAGTCCTTGTCCAAAGGCAAACCGGCTCAGAATCATCAATTTATAGGCCGCATCAATGCCACCGACATCATTAGTTGGGTCGGCTTCCGCATAACCAGCTGCTTGTGCGGCGGCTAACGCGTCCCCGTATGTCTGACCAGCCGTCATCGCACTCAAGATATAGTTGGCCGTTCCGTTGATAATACCGTCAACCGACTGAATGTTATCGGTTGCGTAACTATCCGTTAAGGTCCGCAAAATTGGAATGCCACCAGCGACACTCGCTTCATAGAACAAATCACAATGCTGGCGCCGCGCTAAGGCTGTCAATTCTGCCCCAGCAGTCGCAATCAAATCTTTGTTTGCCGTGACAACTGATTTGCCCTGGTTTAGGGCCGCTTTGATGGCGGACTTGGCCGTTGCGACCGTCCCCATGACTTCGATGATCAGTTGGATTCGCTGGTCACAGACCACGTTTGTCAGTGAATCCGTCAAACGCGTCCCAATCGGTAGTTTAACGGCACGGGGCGCGTTCAAATGATTCACAGCAACTGCTGCCAGGTGTAATCGAATCCCCTGCGTCTGCTCGATTTTTCGTGCTGCTTGGGTCAATCGTTCGACGACACCGCTACCCACGGTGCCTAAACCTAACATGCCCACTTCAATTGTTGTTGTCATTGTACACGCCCTCCATTTCTACCGTGCGATCATCTTAAACTTGTGCTAACGCCTGTTTTAAATCAGCGATCAAATCATCCGCATTTTCCACGCCCACTGAGATCCGAATCAAATCTGGAGTCACACCCGCTGCCAGTAACTCTTGCTCATTTAATTGCGCGTGAGTCGTCGAAGCTGGGTGAATAATCAGAGACTTGGCATCCGCAACGTTGGCCAGTAGTGAGAACAAGTGTAAGTGTTCAATCAGTGCCTTGCCCGCTGCTTCGCCACCTGTCAGGCCTAACGTGAAGATGGAACCAACCCCGTGTGGGAAATACTTGGTTGCTAGGTCATGGTACGGACTATCTTCAAGTTCCGGATAGTTGATCCAAGCGACCTTTGGATGGTCTTTCAAAAAGGCCACGATTTTGCGGGTATTTTCCACGTGACGTTCAACCCGCAGTGAGAGTGATTCCAAGCCTTGTAATAATAAGAATGAGTTGAATGGACTAATCGTTGCCCCAGTATCACGTAAGGTTTCGGCGCGAACCTTGGTCGTAAAGGCGCCCCCACCTAAGTCGGCGAAGACTAAACCGTTATATTGAGGGTCCGGCGTCGTGAAATCCGGATACTTGCCACTGGCGCGCCAGTCGAACTGACCGCCTTCAACGATGACGCCACCCATTGTCGTCCCGTGACCGCCAATAAACTTGGTTGCTGAATGGACGACCACGTCCGCACCGTGTTCGAGCGGCCGCACAAGATAGGGTGTGCCAAAGGTATTATCAACGATGAAAATAATACCGTGGTCGTGCGCGATTTTACCAATCGCTTCAAAGTCAACCAAGTTAATGCCCGGATTGCCAATACTTTCAACGTACAACGCCTTAGTATGTTCATTGATGGCCGCTTCAAAATTAGCAGGTTCGTCGGGGTCAACGAAATGGGTCGTAATCCCTAATTTTTTCAAAGTCACGCTGAACAAGTCATAAGTCCCACCATACAAGGTGTTGGCGGCCACGATTTCATCGCCCTGTTGTGCAATGTTTAAAATTGCGGCGGTGATTGCTGCTGAGCCGGTCGCAAGCGTTACCCCAGCCGTCCCGTGTTCCAGTGCCGCGACCCGTTTGTCGACCACGTCCGTCGTTGGATTGGTCAACCGGGTATAAATATTACCGGCATCGGTCAAGGCAAACCGCCCGGCCGCCTGCTTTGCGTCCTTAAAGACGTATGAGGTCGTTTGATAAATCGGAACGGCGCGTGCACCAGTCTCGTCAACCGTTTGACCGGCATGGACTTGTAACGTTTCAAAGTGATAATTTTCAGGATTCGTGTTTGTCATAATTAATAACCTACTTTCGTTAAACTCAGAGTTGCCAACCAATTTTGATAAAAGCGATTGCTGGCAGTTCGCCAACTGTAATCGACCGTGGTCAGCTGTGAATCGGCAAAATAATGTTCAGGTAACTGAATTGGTAAGTGTTTGCGCTGATCGCGGAAATATTCGTCAGCTAACGTCTGTTGTTCGTATTCCGGATGGCCGGTAACGTAGACCGCGTGTTGTTCTGGCGCCGTCAAGATCAGTGGCCCCACCTCGTTATTCTCAGCGACCACTTGTAGTCCAGCTGGAGAACTGGCGGGCAACACCAATTCAGTGTGGCGGGATTGTGGCATTTTCAGTAAGCCTCCCGCACTCAAGCCACTAATCAATGGCGACTGCACATCCGTCGCGGTGGCGGCATAAATTCCGAACACCTTGTGACCCACCCGTTGCTTCTGGATACCAAACTGTGCGTAGAGCCCGGCTTGTGCGGCCCAGCATTCATACAAGGTCTGACCAACGTGAGTTTGTGCCCAGTCAGTAATCGTCAGAAATTCTTGCCAGTAATCGACCGCTTCAAAGTCAATCGTTTCAACCGGCGCGCCCGTAATAATCAAGCCGTCAAAATGCTGATCAGCGACATCCGCCAAAGTGACATAATTTTGGGCAACGACCTGCCGTGGCAAACTCTTGAAACGGTGACTGGCGGGATACATGAACGTCACTTCGACATCGGTATCGCCCGCTGCGAGTCGTTGCAAGAACTGCCGCTCAGTCGATAACTTCGTCGGCATCAAATTCAAAATCAATAACCGCTGCCCTTCAGTTGTGGGTGCCGTTTCTGCCCAAGCACCGCGGGCCTTCAATAATCCATTCGTGACTGTGACTGTCATGTAACCTCTTCCTCTCTGATGTAAACC
>NZ_JAGYGS010000068.1:0-15618 GCF_018991185.1 Lactiplantibacillus sp. 7.2.4 | reverse complement strand
TCTGAAAAATCTGATTCAGTGGCAGTAACATTCGCATTCACATATGTGCCAGTTTCAGACTGATTAAATTGAGTGGATACCGATGAAATCTTGCCAGCAGTAAAATTCCACCCACCATTAATTGCAATTAGAGAATCAATGATTGATGGAATCTTATCCACCGCACGTTTTGATAATTCTTTTTTTGTTAGATCATCGAAAGTTTCATCTTTAGCTAAGTCTTTCGGATAAATAGTGACATTTGCCGTAATAGTTACTCGACCTTCTACTTCGCCACGAATACCTGCAATTACAGAACTCGTATTACCAGTTCCATCAATATTATAAGAGATGCTAGTGTTTAATAATTCCATCATTTGTCACCCTTTCCAAATGCTTTTTCTAATTCATCAAATAAAACGGCATATACTTCTGCAGTCTGACCGTCCAACTCGTATGGGTAATCTGCGAGTGCTTGATAGAGAGCTTTAATTCTTTCAGAATACTGGCTCACGTCAATAGTAATCACTTCATTGACTAATTGATCAAAGTTTGACTGTGCTTCTTCCATTGTGTAGTCATCTTTTAAAATTAATGTTTTTTTATCTGCTTGGTATACAAATTCCCCGTCATCATCAGTTTTGAAATATACTTTCTGTGTGGCAGTACGATCTTCGTTAAATTGTTTGTCTGCATCAGCAAGACGTTTCCCGAGCCATGTTCGGCCCAACGATGCCCGACCCTTGAGCTTGTATTCCTGAAGCGCTTGATAAATGTTTACTAATTCACCATTCTTGAATCCTAATTGTACTGATGTTTTTGACATAATTATCCTTCTTTCAATTGTTTAATTTCTGATTCTAATTTGTTAATGCGATCTCGGTAATTACGAATGATTGGGATAAGAGTCAATGTAATACGATCATACATAAGCCCTTCTACTTCACCTCTGTCATTGTATTCTACTAATTCAGTTAATCCAGCATCGTCTACATCATCAGCAATCATACCGAAATATCGGCGAGGATCTGGAGCTTGAGGATCTAATGTTTTGTTAAGAACTTCTGCTTTATCAAACCAATGCGCAGTTGGAACTTCCAGGATACGTTCGCCCATCTCAGTCTCGAATGATCGTTCGATATTTGTTTTATACTTAGAAGCCGAACTAGCTCTAACAATGGCACCATCATCAGCAACATAAACGTTAGCCGCATGACTGGTGGTTTTCACCCATGTGCTAAAGTTGTACAAGTAGTTACAATCCATAATAATGTTTGACCCATTCATACCTCCAGAATGAGTACTAGTATGTGTAGCACCAACCATAATTGAAGGACTGGCTGACCAGTATTGATTGTATGACGTGGCTTTACCTCCAGATATAACCACACCGCGATCAGCTCCACCAACTTTAGTCATGTGCCATCCTTTATTCAAAAGGCCAGAACCATACCCAGTTGCAAAACCACTAAATTTCTCTGTTCCAATTCCTATGTCAAATATTCCACTTCCAGTTGCATTATCCGAATTTGTCAAGACTGCGTATTTACGACCAATAAAAGCAGCGCCTTCAGTTGATTGCCCACCAAACGTATTTGAGATACTTAGATAGGGATCGGTAGATGTGTCATAAGTTCCGGGTTGTACAAATTGCATTTCACCATCTTTTAACATTACACGATTACTGCCGTTTGCTACTGACATATACCCTGAGTCAATATTAATATCAATTGCATTATCAGCCGAATGGATACGTCCCGCCTGGAATTGAACATTACCAGTATTCAGATTAATTGATAAGTTACTACCGTTAATCGTACCGGTTGTTATATTGTTCGCATTCAAATTGATTACATTTATATTCGCAGCATCAATAGTACCTGCAGTAAGCTTATCAGCGCTTAAGTTAGCAATCATGGCATCCTTAATAACTGCATTATCAATATAGGTATCAGCCGTAATATGCAGTTTATTACCGCGTATCTTGATTCGTTCAGGGGTGATATTAATTGCGTTGATAACCCCCGCATTTTCAACACGAAGATCTATCAGGTCATTCAATTGTGTAATCTTTGACTGATAAGTTTCATTATCAACCTTTCCACGTACAGTTGTTTGAACGGAATCGATAGTTTGAGAAAGCTGGGATAAAGCAGTAACGGTCGCATTATCTGCTGGATTAGGGCACCAATCAGTAGCTACGGAGCCTTTTTCTACCTTGATTCCGGCAATCTGTATGGTATTGACATTGTCAGGAGTTCGTTCAAGTCGGGGGCGTAAATAACCGTCACTAGTGGCAACTGTTGTCACTGATATTCTCTGCCATGAATTTGTTATTGTTACTACGTTCTTGGCTGGATTTGCTCTAGCGGTGCTGTAACTACCTTCAGGGTTATTGTTGAGTAACCAGTAGACCGTACTTGATCCAGTACCACTTGTGTTTTTAACGTACGCACTATAAGTTAAAAAATCACCTTTTTTAACTTGGATATATTGGCTTAGCCCATTCCAATTTGCGGTTGTCTGTATTACAGCTAACCCATTATAGGTATCCGTAGTTTTTGTCCAATAAGTGGATGGGGCGGAACCGGCTGTGTTCCATGATGCTAAGTTGTCAAAATTCTGAGTATCGGTATACAGGTTTGTTCCCACAGCACTATCAGTAACTCGTTGCTGAACTGTCATTAAAGTGCTATTAAATTCCGTAGCACTCGCTTGCAATTGGCTAATGTTATGCTTATTTGTTTTATTGTCAGAATTTAGTGAATCAAAGTTAGCACTCAAAGATTTGCTTGTTGCTTGAAGTGTACCAATATCAGTAGATTGCTTACCTAGAGTATTATTAACTGTTGTAAACTGACTTTTAAACCCACTGGAATCAGCCTTTAATTCATTAATACTAGTATCATGCCCATCGACCGTAGTTTTGACACTTGATAAAGTTGCATTAATTCCATCAGCAGTGGCATTAATCTGATTTTGTGCCCAAGTTTGAGTGGCATACCCATTAAGGTCTTTCTGTTCAATTTTCTTGGAAATATCAAGTTTCATACCGTCAACAGTTTGTGAAAGCTGGGATAAAGCAGTAACCGTAGCTGTGTCTTCAGGATTGACCGAGAAATCGGTGGCTGCTGATCCTTTTTCAAGTTTTGGCGCTGCAAACTCATACCGTGCACCAGCTACTTTTGGACCTGCCGACATTTCGATGCGTATTGAATTTTCGTAATCCTTAGTCGGATCATACTTAACGTCCGTAAACTTGAAAGGAACTACTATTCGTACCCACTGGCCCTCTTTTAAGCTTGTTAGTTGCATAGGTATGGAATTATCTTTTGTAGTTGCATAGGTATGGAATTATCTTTTGTAGTTGCAGACGAGTAAAAGCGAATAGAAGCATACGACATTCCTGCAGGATCTTCGCCCACTACTCTAAAGTAAATAGAATAGGTAAAGTCATCCGTGGTATTTATAACGCCACGGTCTAATAGATCTTTATAACTGTATCGAATATTGCTAAATGCGTTTGTGACGTACTCTATATTTGACCCAAGATAAGTTCCTCGATTTTCAGTCCATGCCAAGTTTTTAGTATACCAAGACGGTTCTCTCATCTGTGTTTGAGAATCTAGTAGTAAGTTAGTCCCAACAGCACTATTTTGAACCTGTGTCTGAACAGTTTCTAAAGTGCTGCTGACTTCTGAGGCAGTCTGTTTAAGTTGGCTAATATCATTCTTATTAGTCGTATTATCGCTTGTTAACGTATTAAAACCGGTAGTTAATTCTTTAGAGGTGGCTTGTAAGGTTCCAATGTCGGTGGTTTGCTTACCGAGAGTATTGTTAACCGTTGTAAACTGACTCTTAAAAGAACTAGAGTCAGCCTTTAAGTCATTAATACTAGTAGTCTGTCCATTAACCGTACTCTTGACACTTGATATAGTTGCATTAATGCCATCAGCAGTAACATTAATCTGATTTTGCGTCCAGGTTTCTGTGGCGTATCCATTGAGATCTTTCTGTTCAATCTTTTTAGAAATATCAACTTTCATACCGTCCACAGTTTGTGAAAGTTGAGAGAACGCAGTAACCGAAGCATTGTCAGCTGGATTAGGACACCAATCAGTTGCTAGACTGCCTTTTTCCAATTTAAGATGACTTACAATCCCAATTCCAGAGCCTGAAAGTTGAACATATCCATTAGCATATCCAATTTCTGTTATGTTTTTCGGTACTACAAATGTTTTGGACAGCCTTCCTGAACCTGAATCATTATTAGGATAGTACCATGTGCCAAAATAGTTTGTGGTATCTGCAACTATTTTAATTTCAAACCCTAGACGGTTATTATAACTTCCAGCTATGAATCCTGAGTATTCATAGTCAACTGATAAAGTAACAGTTTGCCCTTCTAATCCTTTAAATAAGGTTAGCAGATCATCAGTAGTTTCGTTTGAAAGGTAACCATAGACATATGGTTTTCCTGTATTTGTAACTGCATGATCACCAGTACCTGTTAATAGGTTAGTCCCGACAGCACTAT
Organism: Lactiplantibacillus sp. 7.2.4; assembly: GCF_018991185.1. NCBI lineage: Bacteria > Bacillati > Bacillota > Bacilli > Lactobacillales > Lactobacillaceae > Lactiplantibacillus > Lactiplantibacillus sp. 7.2.4. The sequence continues at coordinate 11,102 of NZ_JAGYGS010000068.1, read as the reverse complement.
TTTGAACCTGTGTTTGAACAGTCTCCATGGTGCTACTAAGCTCGGTGGAAGTCTGTTTAAGTCGACTAATATCATTCTTATTAGTTGTATTATCACTTGTTAACGTATTAAACACGCTACTCAATTCTTTAGACGTAGCTTGCAGACTTCCAATATCAGTGGTGTGCTTACCAAGAGTATTATTAACCGTTGTAAACTGACTCTTAAATGAACTGGAATCAGCCTTCAGGTCATTAATACTGGTCGTCTGACTATCGACGGTACTCTTGATACTGGACATGGTTCCGTTAATTCCATCAGCAGTCATCTTAACCTGATTTTGAGTCCAGGTCTGAGTAGCGTAACCGTCCAAATCAGTCTTAGTCAGTTTGACAGCTAGACCACTTTCTAACTCAGCAATGGTCATAGTCGATCCGTCAGTTAGTGTCTTATAACTCTGGCTGACTGCTCCGGCAATTTGCTTGGCATCTTTAGAATCAGCTGCGGCGGAAGAAGCCTGTTTTACTGCATCACTAGCGTCACTTTGAGCATTCAATGCATTAGCTAAGGCACTATCTGCCTTTTGATCAACTTTTCCGAACTCCGAAGCTGTGGAATTTGCTGTGGAAACTGCATCACTAGCATCACTTTGAGCATTCAATGCACTAGCTAAAGCACTACCAGCTTTTTGGTCAACTTTGCCGAACTCCGAAGCTGTAGAATTTGCTGTGGCAACTGCAGAACTAGCGTCACTTTGAGCACTTACAGCTTTGTCTAGTGCTTGATGAGCTAATGCACTCGTGTCATCATACTTGGCCGCAAGCTGGTCAGCCTTATCACTGACCGCTTTAGCTGCATCTGTACTGGCCTTAGCTTCCAGTTCCACTTGGTCAACTTTTGCTTTCACTTCTTCCCCAGTAGCGTCCGACACAGTAAGTACCCATTTACCAGTTCCATCTGCCTGACGCTCGTAAGTCCACAATTCAACTTTATTACCGTTCTGTTTGTACCAGATATCGTTAAATTTAGCTCCGTATGGCGGTTCAGTTGTATCTGTACCATAGATATAGTTACCCGAAGCACCTTGCCGTCCACCTAAGTCAGCAACATATTGTGATAGCTCGCCTCGCCAAGCATAGCTACTACTAGAGGTTGAGGTCTGATCTGCTTTAGAAACAGCAGACAAACTGCCATCAAACGTCATAGTATAACCATTATTAGGCACGTTGAACTTGTTGCCTTTAGTATCCTGTAGTGTTAGCCAATCGCCAGCTTCTATTGCAGGATTGCCAAACCAATTCAAACTGAAAGGGTAGAAGGTCAAGCTTTGTAACTGTTGCCATATTGATGCTAAACGATCCATTGTCATCAAATTGTTGGTGAGTTTAATCTGTGATCCTGACGTTGCCCCTACTTGAAGCGTGTTTGTAGTTTCGGTACTCTGACCTGTTGAATCCGTAGTAGTCGTTGTGACCTCACACTGAATACCGCCAATCTTGTATGGTGCTTCATTTTTCGTTAAGCCACCTTGTTCGTATTGGCTCGGGTCTAATGTATAATCTGGCTCTGCAATCGTGCGAATTGTTAATTTGCCGTCCCTATCAAACGTTGCAAATCCAGCATAAAATTGAGCAATCATGCCAATTGCATTTCGATACGTTTGACCGGTAATAGCACTCGGTAAGTTAACTTGTACAGGCAAACGACTAATGTCAGTTGTATTGAGTAACACGCCAGCCAAATTTGCAATTTCTGCAATCACACTGGTCATTTTCGCAGGGTAAGTTAACTTAGAAGTGTAGGTACCCTCCAATAGACACATCTGGTCATATGCCTTAATTGTTGTCTCATCGTTGTTTCGGTCCATTTGAATGTCATCTGATACGATAAAGAGGCCAAGCGAGCTATACTCGTAGCCATTAGATGTTTTTATGCCAATCTTAGGCCATACCGTCATGCCAGGTTTAAGTCCTTCAATTAAGTGTGAAAACTTAATTGTCACGCTGTTTTCATAATTCGAACCAATACCAAACGTATCTCCAGTATAGCCACCTGCGTCATATGAAATGGATGCAATATCTGTCGTTTTATAGTCAATCTTGTTAATTGTGACAACTGCATCCAACGTCCGTTCAGTTGCCTTCCATGCAGCGAGGGCTAAATCAGATTGCTTAATCATTAATTTTCACCCGCCTACTGTTCAATGAAATCCATTGAAACATTTTGCCAAATATAATCTGATGTCACTGGATTAAGTGTATAAATCGGTGCAGTCCGATCACCAACATAAAATGTTTTGGTCACTACTGCACCTTCTTGTGGGTCTAAATAACTGCAAGAAAAAAACTGTCCAGAGACAGCTTTTAGTATTGTGCTATTCTCGGCCAGTGTTAGCGGCCCCCATTTTACTGTTAACTTGCGTTTGATTGCGACACGGTCTCGATGCAAAAGTCCATTCGCGTCACGTGATGCTTTTGCATCAATATCTTGGATTGCAACTTCTAGGGACTGTGGTGCTTTAACCACTGTCCCACCAATCTTCAGTGAATATGTCAATCGTAATCATCTCCTATAGTCTCAACATGTTTTTACCATTCTTCTGATTTACCGCGTTAATGCCTTTAATAGCAGCATTACCAAACTTCTCATCACCAACTTGCAACGTCAAGTTCACATTGATCGGTTGATTATCCATGCTGCCGCCAACGTTTGTCATTTGTAAGCCCTGTACAATCGCATTCACGATGCTTGTTCCAAGCTCGTTAATGCCACCACTATTCATACTCTGTGTACTTGTACTACTTGGCTGACTAGCCAGACTGCTCATATCCATCGACTGAGTTAAAGCTGCGGGCATTTGTAAGCCATCACTGAACGTTTGTCCCATGAAGCTTAGTGCCTGCTTAATCAATTGCATTGACCGTGGAATGTTAGTTAAAGGTAAAACCATTTCCGGCTTATTCTGTTCAGCCACTTCGATCATTTGATGAGTATCAACAAGACCGCCGTTAGCAAAACGGCGGTGCCCAATCGGTCCACTGTGCAACCAATCAAATTTAGGCGTGCCCCAAATGACTGTATGACCAGCAGCATTGTAATAGTCTGAGTTATTCAGATAAGCCAATACTTGGTCAAATGATGATCTGAAATTATGATGTCCAGGAAAAGCAAATGCATCAAAGGTTGACTTGACATACTGTAGTGGTCCACCTGCAGGATTACCAGCTAGCGAGTTCACATCAGTAATTGTCTGCATAATATTTCGATTCCCGGTCTCTGACTTAGCCACTTCAATGATATCGTGTTGCATCTTTGACCACCGCGATTTAGGAACTTTAGTCATCTCGAGTGCGCGACTAATCATTGAATGAGTGATTGCACCACCATTTGGTCCTTCGCTCTCGCCGTATTCTTTGAGAATCTTACCGACCCAACTTTTAGCACTATCAACACTAAAATCCACCATACTTTTAGCAACATCTAGCGGATAGCCGCCTAAGCCGGTAAATTTAACAAACTTGTTCATAGCAGCTTTCAATACTTTTTCAGGGTGCGTGACATCGTCCCAGATATCACTTGCCGTATCTTTCACACCATTGGCAAAACTGCCTACACTGTCCCCTATACCACTGAACAAATCACCAAAATTCGGCATGCTAAAGTTGAAACTTGGCAAATTGAAGTTACCAATACTTGAAAAGTCAAAATCAAAGTCTCCAATACCACCGGCATAGTGTGGCACCATTGCTGTTGCTTTACGAGCCGTTTGTGCCGCATTGAGAATTTGAGTACCTCTCGGAAGATTGACCATCATATTGCGAACTGCTGGGAAAAGACCTGTTCGTCCATTTGGTAACTTGTATGCTTCACGATACTTATCACCAACCTGATCATTAACGATTGCAGGACCACCTTTATGGCGACCACCAGTTGCAAATGAAGGAACACTCCAGTGACTCAATGACTTTGCTTTGCTGGAGGCGCCTACGTGATTGAGAATCCATTTAATGCCATCGATAACGCCATTAACGGCTTTTCCAATCGTACCAATTATTGCATTAGCAACATCCGCAGAACCCTTTTTTACAGACTTCCAACCAGATGAAAGACCGCCACCAATTTTACCGCCTAAACCACCGGCCCATTTTGCAATTGTTTTACCCGTGCCAGTTCTAAACGAGGCAACTACCTAACTGAGTACCGGCTCTTAACGCAGCCGCCCTAGAACTCCCCATTCCAGAATTAGTCTTCGAGCCTAAACTTCCAGCCCAACTAGAGACAGTCTTACTTGCGCCAGTTCTAAAGTTATTAACCCATGAACCTAACTTACTACCCGCATTCTTGGCTAATCGTTTGCCATCTTCGACTTTAGTATTAACATTACTACCAATATTTGATGCCCATTTTCGAATACCGACGATTGCACCTTTAGATTTGCTCGTAAACTCAGACGTCCAGTTACCAATCTTTTTACCCGCTTCTTGAGCGGCCTTTTTACCATCAGAAACTTTCTTATGAACACCGTTGCCAATATTCGATGCCCAAGTGTTAACAGTTCTCTTAGCACCGCCAACAAACCCAGTAGTCCAATTACCAATATTCTTTCCTGCTTTTTGGAAATCCTTCTTAGCATTAGTTATATGGGTCCCAACCTTTTTACCAACACTCTTAGCCCAATCGGAGGCTTTACCAGGTAATTTCGATGCCCATTTAAGAATATTCTTACCTGTTTTTGTATCTTTAAGGAACCAGGAAGCAATCGTGCCAACCGGATTAATAATAAAACCAATTATTTTAGTCCAATTTTTAGAGATCCAATCGATTGAATCTCCAAACCATTTGGTTATATGCTTCCACACAGAATTACAAAAATCTCTAAATTTCTTATTATGTTTGTATAGCGCGACGAATCCAGCAACTAATGCCGCAATCGCAAGTACGACTAATCCTATTGGGTTAGCATCCATTGCAGCATCTAATACTGCTTGTCCGGCGGCTGCCAATTTAGACCAAATACTCCAATTTTTGAGAGCCTTCCAACCATCTGCTAATGCAGCAGCATAATCTGACCACTTCATTTTTGCAAGCGACCATAATGTCTTCACGCTGCCAACAGCTTCTTCTAGCTTATCAATTCCAGTAATCCCTTTAAAAAAGTCTCTGAGAACATGCCCTTTACCACCAATAATAGCCGCTTTATCAGCTAATTTTCCAAGTAGTCCTATTCCATTGCTTAGCCCCGTCATTGTTACTTTAAACGCAAACATAGTTACTAAGACTTTCGCCATTGCTTCAACGGCCGTATGGTGTTTATCTACCCAACTGGAAATCCCGCCTAATGCATCTGCTAACTTCTTAAGCACGCCAACGATAACTCCACCAGTCCACTTTGCTAATGGCTTTAGGAACGAATCCCATATCCATTTAAATGCTGGCTGTGAAGCTTGAATAATGCTGTGAACCAATTTAAGCGCCGCAGCTAATGCATCGAAGAACGTTGGGATTAAATTAGTAATCGTGTATTTGGCCAATGGTAACAGGATATTTTGATATCCCCAATCCAGGCCGTCCCATACATCTTTGACTACTGGTCTAATCGCTTTTAGTAATCTATCAATCGATTGCAGTAAGGGCGTAAAGTCAAGTTTAGAAGCCCACTTAACTGTTGCTCCTGCCATGTCATTTAACGCACCCAACATGTCATTAACCATACCGAGCAGCGTTTTAAAAATAGATGTACCAACACCACCATGTTGCCAAGCCTTGTCAAATTGACCGCCAAGTGCACTAACAGTATTAAAGATGTTTGTGAATATCTTGTAGAGATTTGATGCAATTTTCTCACCCGCACCACTATTCCAAGCATTACGAAATGCTACTGCAATATTATTAAGCACTTTTATTACAGCGTTCAATGCATTTAAAATTGATTGAATAAGCTTGGTACCAGTGTTGCCATGATTCCATGCATTATCAAACGCCTTAGCGATATTACCAATCAGCCCGACTAAATTTGTCACCAACGTAATGAGATTGGCAAAAATCCGTTCGCCCAGATTGCCGCCATTCCATGCACTACAGAATGAAGTGGCAATATCATGTATCAGTTTCAATACATTATTTAGCGAATTAAAAATGGTTTGGACTAGCTTAGTACCACGACCGCCGCCACCTTCCCATGCTTGTGAGAAAGCTTTGGCAATATCGCCAATAATATTAAGCATGTCTGCTAACAATTGTAAGATAGCTTCTACTGTTTTCTGACCAGTGCCGTTATCCCATACATGCATAAACGACCGACCAACATCCCCAAGGGCGCGTCCGACCTCTTTCCAAGCATACTTAGCCGCATCTACTACCGACTTACCCTTGGCGTCCCACGCCGCCTTCATTGGATCAAAAAGTTCACCCAAAACTTTTTGTAACTTTTTTGCTGCATCCGTTGCGCTATTGAATGACTGACCTAACGGAACACCAAAATTAACACCATCATTACCGGCTTCACTACCAATGTCATCCGTCGACTGCAACGGTGTACTTTCTGGTGCACTTTGCGTGGGTGTTGACTCTGGCGCAGTTTGCATTTCTTGCGGCGTAAATGTCTCTTTAGGCTTTTTATCGTAGGAATAGTCTTCATCATCGCTACTCTTATCCAAGACATTGAGCTCATCAAATCCCATTAAAGACTGCATGAGTTCTTTGTTCTTTTTCTTGGTTGCTTCCATGGAAGCCTGAGAACGTTTATTGGCGGCTTCAATTGCCGCGTTAGCAGCACGAACTTTGGCAGCACCTTGTTTGTTCGACTCCGCAATTTGTCGATTAGCCTCACGAACTGAGGCTGCTTTAGCCTGATTTTGCGCCCGAATTTGAGCATTTGCTTCACGAACTGATTTAGCCTGAGCCGCATTTTGCTTTCGAATCTCTTCGTTTGCCTTCTTAACAGAAGCAGAAGCTTTGCTAGAAGCGGCAGCCGTGTCATTTAGTGCCTTAGATTGCTCATAAAGTCCCTGAGCACCTTGCCGCGCCTTGGAATAGCTCATACCCGTTAGTGCTGATGTGAACTGTGCCAACCATGATGTCGCTTTAGATAATGACGACATTAATGCATTGACAGCCGGAAGTACAAAGTTGTAAATCGGATAGAATGCTGTCAGTAAATTGACCTTGATTTGATTCAGACTACTTGCAAACTGCGCGTTCGTCTTAAATGCTGTCATCATCCCAGTAGCAAGTTGCGTCAAGCCTTGGTACAGCAACCCAAATACGATTAATTGTGATGGGAGGTACTTCAACTGCTGGGCAATGCCGCCCAGGGCCCCGCTGGTCCGTCTAGCACTAGAAGAGGCTTTGTTCATTGAAGAACTACTACTATTTCCAAAATTGCGTATCCGGCTTGTTGCACCTTGAATACCGTTGCTAATGCGACTGAACCAATTAGAAGGCCCCTTACCGGAACCTGATGCTTTATTCATTGCGCTACTTGCCGCACTGCCGAAACGATTATACGAACCTGCCGCTCGTGTAGCAGCCGTCCCGGATTCACCCATCTCAGTATTGAGCTTACCAATTACAGATTTAAGTTCGTCACCACGATCAGAAACATAAGCATAGCTCTTGTTCAGACTATCATTGGAATTAATGAGCTTGTTCATCTTATCGCGTGTGCTCATGATGCTCTTTTCAAGTGCCGTGCTTTGCTTGGTCAGCCGGTCGCTGGCACCCATCGTCTTCATAGAATCCTGAACATCACGATAGGAGCCCTGCAACGCCTTCAACTGACGCCGATAGGTTTCAATTTTAACTTCGTTTTGATCCATAGCTTTAGAAATCTGCCGCAGTGAGTCCGGCACCGCTTTAAATTCTTGTCGCATTGATTGGGCTAGAGCTTTAGCTTGGTTTTGATAACGCGTCATCTGAGCTTGAGCGGACGCAACCTGATTATCAATTTTAATTCCTTGCGTCCCATTCTGTTGAGCGGTATTCAAGGACGTTTTTTGATTCATTAAGTCACGCATCTTGGCTTGAGCAGCTCGGGCCTGATCCATCTTTGCATTGATATCACTCAGCATAGCCTGTAAGTCCTGTTTTACCTTAACCCGGCTACCGGTAAACATCTTGCCAGCATTCTGGTTGACCTTGCTAGCCCCGGTAGATGTCGAGCTACTCATTCGTTCGAATGCAGTTTTGATAGTCTCGTTCAAACCGGACAACTGGTCTTGCAACTTTTGAACACCTTTAGAAACATCCATCGACTGCTCGGTCTTGTCCATACCGGACTTCGCACTATCAGCGGTCTTCCCCATCAATTTATCAATCATCGGTTGAACCTTGGCAAATTGTTGTTCCATTTGTTCAGTGTTCACTTTGAATAGCAGTTCAATTTCTTCAAGTTCCACGTTGTTTCCCCCTTCCTATGTAGTTTTTTTTGAATTTTCGGGCTGTCTTAATCTTTTGCGATTGCTGCATTAGAAGCAACTGGTCCCGTTTCCATTCAGGAACAGAATCCGACGATGTACTAGTCGCTGTTTTGATAAATGGATAAGCCTCTTCAACCGATGGCATTTTGCTAGGGTCGTTCAAAGCAAATGCCATCATCTCAGCTTGCTTGTGATCCATTACCGCTCTCATTCGCACATCATCTATACGGTTACGATTATTTGCGATTACTTGAACCATGAGTTCACCAAAATCAAGTTCCCAAAAGTGGTCAGAATCAATCCCAGATTGCACGGCCAATGGGTAAATAGCACTTAGCAACTCAGAAACAGTCTGGTAATTATTGCTTAAAGTGTCGTCTCGGTCGTTGGTTCGTTGTCCAGAGTGACTTCCGATTCCGTATTCGTCTTCGAAGCCGAAGCTGTCTTGCCGAAAAAACCAGATTCCTGGAATAAGTCTGTTAGCACTGTAAATAAATCCATTGGGGCATGACCTTCATCAAAATATTTTTCAAAGGCAGCAAAAATGTCGTTATCAGTAACGCCGTGAGTTTGGTTCGCACCTTGCAATACGATAAGCATTTCATTCAATGGTGGCAATTTCATTCCGCCATCCGCACTCATAAAGAGCGACATCATAGATTTACCCAAGCGTTTTTCAATATTCAAAATATCACGGCCTGTTAACTTTAATTCAAGTTGTAATCCACCCATTTCAAACTTCTTAGTTGCTTTCTTTACTGTCATAACGTAGTTCCTCCATTTTTATTATTCGTCTCATATCAGCCTGCTGGCCTACTCGTCTCTTACTCAAGTTAATTATTATCTGGATAAAATGTGACGGTTCTAAGCTCCGGCGCTACTACTGGCCGTTGCAAAGTCCGGTCCGTCCGATACGATAATCGAAATCGTGTATTCAAGTGCTCCGTTGACAGCAACGTTACCCATTTTGACGGTATATGAGCCAGTGAAAGAAGCTGTCATCCCATCAGGATAAGTGACCTTCCATTTATATTGCTTATTGTCACCATTGTGCGTTAAAGCCGTTGCAAAGTTGCTGCCCTTGTACACAAAGGTAAAAGCTAACGTTGATGTATTTTCAATCCCAGGAACTGACTTCTTTTTCGTATCTGATAAATCAGTCACATCGATATTTTCTGGGTCTGAACCCATGTCAGGAACGGTCTTAATACCGCCAATTTCATCAAACTTAGTGCCATCCACTGACATTTCAAGCTTGGTCCCTGTTCCGGCAAGCCCGGCACTAGCGTCTGCAGCAAATCGTTGTAAATCAAATACTGTTAAATTCTTTTTCAATTTCAATCATCCTTTCAACTTTCAAATACGCGGTGACTAGTGTTATCAACAACACCAGTAAATCGTAATACAGTGCGATTCACACCCGCTAAATTGCTATCACCAACATCGCTTGAAAATCCCATATCACCAAATGATGACATGAGCTTATTCGTGATTGCCGTTGTGCTACCTTCTTTTAAGAAGAGGTCAATTGTGATCGTCCATTCCGTTTGCAACTCTTGCTGATTAGCATCACGAAAATAGGCTTTATGTGCCGTGTTGTATACAGCGATTGGGAACACCGTTAAATTATCTGGGTACGTGGTTGAGACCTGTTTAATTTCCGGTATAGCCGTTAGTGCTTGATACACTACTGACTTCACATTAATAATTACCATCAACTACCCCCTAATTTGTTATGGAGTGCGGCCTCCACACTCTGCTTAATCATCTCTGGTGCCTCACGACTGGCTTGTTTGACGGCGGGGGTTAAAAACTGGCGGGCGGGTTGACCGCTTGTCCGATAGAATGTGTGTCCGTCGATTTCGATTTTAGGCATACCATACAGTTCACTCAGGTCAGTATCAACGTCATCAGCAGGAATGAACCAAGGCGTTTGCCTGTACACTGGTGTAAATCCATCGGGTAAATCTTTTTGCGACTCCTCACCCACTCGTCCAGTACCGAGCTCACGAAATAGCGCTACTGGGTCATCGGACCAGACACGACCGACAATCTTGCCATCACTATCGACAACCTCATATTTAATACTTCGAGCCAACTCACCATTTCCATACTTAACGCTGGATTGAAGTTCTTTGACTGCATAGCCCTCTGCTTTCTCAACAACATCAAAAGTAGCATCCCAGATGGCATCGTGAACCACACTGGGCATTTTTTTGAGCTGAGCTTTCAGCTTATCACTGCCACGCCATTCAACTTCAGCCATTCTATTCGCCTCGTTTACGTTGCTCTAAAGTGATATTTTTATGGGTGCTGAATGTTTGTATCGAATTGATAACGTAATCTGGCTCGCTATCTTTAGTAACATTGACACAAACACCCCAATTTTCTTGTTGACCTTCATTGATCTGATTACCTTGATACTTACCAGATTTAATGTACTTAAGGTCTTTGCCCCAGATTTGCGCATTCACTGAACCGCCAGCAGCTTGAATGTTCATCCTCACTGCAATTGGATTGCTCCATCCCGCCGTAATGACATTACCTTCATCATCGTGACCTGATTGTTGTTGTCGTAAATAAACAGTTGTCAGGTCTGTTGGTCTAAGAAACTGTTTGAGGTCTTTGAAAGACGCTTGAATTTCCGGTAAAATATGTAAAAAAAAAGGACTTCATTATGACTGATTATCCAAGCAATATCACTCA
>NZ_JAGYGS010000067.1:0-16415 GCF_018991185.1 Lactiplantibacillus sp. 7.2.4 | reverse complement strand
TTAATTGAATTTTTTCTTGTGAATTTTTTCACGAATGATGTCACACCGATCTGTGCCGCAATGCTAACTAGCTTTGATTGTAACCGGATTCATTAGACCATATAATTATCAGTATAAAGGAGGTTGGTTGCTATGGAAGAAAAAGCAACAAAAATACAAAAGAGTTCGCTTAAAACGAAAGTTCAAAAATTCGGAACTAGTTTAAGCAGCATGATTATGCCAAATATTTCCTCATTGATCGCTTGGGGGTTAATTACAGCGATTTTTATGGCGGCAGGCTGGTGGCCCAATGCTAAAATCGCTACTCTAATTGATCCAATGAAATTATATCTGATTCCGTTATTGATCGCTTATGTTGGTGGTCGAATGGTTTATAATGAACGCGGTGCAGTTGTCGGAGCAATCGCTGTTATGGGGGTAATCGTTGGCTCTAATATTCCAATGTTCTTAGGTGCAATGATTATGGGACCTTTAGGCGGTTGGTGCATGAAGAAGTTTGATCAGGTCTTCAGGGACAAGATCAAAACTGGCTTCGAAATGCTGTATGATAATTTTTCTAGTGGCATCATGGGAATGATACTTGCAATTTTTGGATTATTTATTGTCAATCCATTGGTTGTTGCTGGAAATAATTTAATTAGCAAGGGCGTTGACTGGATTATTTCGATTCATATGTTGCCATTGGCAAACATCTTTATCGAACCAGCAAAAGTTTTGTTTTTAAATAATGCTGTTGGTAATGGAATTCTCGTTCCATTGGGAATTCAACAATCTGCTTCAGCTGGTAAATCGATTCTTTTCTTGTTGGAAGCCGATCCTGGCCCAGGCTTAGGTATTTTGTTAGCATTTATGATTTTTGGCAAAGGAATGGCTAAAGCTTCAGCACCAGGAGCTGCAATAATCCAATTCTTTGGTGGAATTCATGAAATTTATTTCCCATATGTATTGATGAAACCAGCTTTGATTTTAGCGGCAATTGCTGGTGGGGTTAGTGGTACGTTTACTTTCTCACTTTTAGGAACTGGTTTGAAAGCGGCCGCTTCACCAGGTTCAATTATTGCTGTTTTGTTGATGACACCTAAGGGTAATTATTTGCAAATCTTAACTGGTGTTGCCGTTGCAGCAGTTGTTTCATTTGTCGTTGCTGCCTTAATTCTGAAAGCTGATAAATCTGAAGATACTGGCGATTTATCAGCTAACCAGGCCAAGATGGAGCAAATGAAAGCCGCATCTAAAGGCAAAGATCTTCCATCAGCTCAAGCAGCTACCCAATCAGTTAAAGCTTATAAAGATGTTAAAAGAATTATTTTTGCTTGTGATGCCGGAATGGGCTCATCGGCAATGGGTGCTTCTTTATTAAGGGATAAAGTCAAAAAAGCGGGTATTAAGAATATTCCTGTAACTAACACATCTATCAGTCGCTTAAAAGATGAAGATGGTTTGTTAGTAATTACTCAAGCGGAGTTAGCTGATCGTGCACAACAAAAGACACCAAGTGCAATGCATATTGCGGTTGATAACTTCTTAAGCAGCAATAAGTATGACGAAGTGGTTTTGAATTTGAAGACCTTAAGTCAAATTGATCCACAAGCAGCTAAAAAGGAAGCTGTTTCGAAAGCTGCTCAAACATCTGACCAGATTAGTCAACTTGATTTCCAAGCAATTAAAGAAGTTGATTTCATTCACCATGATCAGCATGTTGGTTCAGCTACAATGGCTACTTCATTGTTTAAAGATCGTTTGAAAAAGGCTGGTAAACATGTCCCAGTTAAAAATATGGAAATTGATGATTTAGATGATAGTCAAGCACATTTGGTAATTGTAACCAAGGAAGCAGAGAAAAATCTTAAACTGCGTTATACTGAAATTCAGGTAGTAAGTGTTGATAATTTACTCGAAGCAAAAGAGTATGATTATATTGTTGAACATCTTGCCTGAAAAGGATGGTAAAAAGTGATTCTTCTATCACCGCGTCAAAAAAATATTTTACAACAATTAGTTCAAAGCTCAAGTGGGATAAAAATAACCAGTTTGGCAAAAGAAGTTGGGATTAGTCGTCGAACAGTTTATCGTGAGTTTTCAGAGTTGAAGCTCTATTTAAGTCAACATCACTTGGCAATCGAAAATGTTAATGGAAGTTATCGATTGAAAGGTTCTCAAAATGACCTTCAGTTATTAACTGCAGAACTCGATCAGCAACCAAGTAAATTAGCAATGAGTGCTAAACAACGGCAAGCAGCACTGGCCTGCATGCTATTGTTGAAAGACCAGCCGGAAAAAATTTTTTCGCTGGCAGTTAGTTTGGATGTTAGTGAAAGAACTATTCAGCGTGATCTAAAGCAACTAGAAACTTCATTAACTGAATATCATCTACAAGTTGATGCTAAAAAAAGTGTTGGAGTTGAGATCTTAGGTAGTGAAGCTCAACGAAGATTAGTTTTAGGCGGAATTTTAACCAGCCAGTTAAATGAATATGAATTTTTTGAATATCTAAAACAAGATACAAACAATGAAAGATCAAATTTTTTCTTACAACTTTTACCAAAAAGCGTGTTATGGAAATGTGCGCAAGCTTTAAAACAGGAAAATGTTTCTAAAAAAACCAGATCAGATATTCAAGAAGTGCAACTAATTTTAATTCTAGCTATTTCTTTAGTACGCATGCAGCATTCTACTATAAAAGCTTACCGGATAAAAAAAACACAAACGTTATTTAAATACCGTCAAGAAGCACTAGCTGTTTTTCAAATGTTCTCGGCTGAGATCCAATCAAGAGTTACAACTGCGGAAATCGATTTTATGGCAGTTCAATTCCAAGGTGTCGATTATCAGCTTGATTTGAAAAATTGGGGCGATGATTATGATTTGCAAGTTACCTATCAAGTAAAACATTTAGTTTATCGAGTTGCTCAAGTAACTGATTGGAATTTTAATCACGATCATGATTTATTAGAACGGCTAACTAAACATATTGGTTTATTGTTACAACATCATGGACCTGAGTTACCCGATGTGCCAATCAGTTTATTAAGTGACATTGCTGAAAAATATCCTAAATTTTTCCAAGCGATACAACAAGCTTTACCAATTGAATTTGCAGAGTATCATTTTTCTACAACTGAGCAAGAGTTGATTCTACTTTATTTTGCTAATAGTTATGAAAATGCAAACAATACGGGACAACTAAAAGCCTTAGTAATTTGTGCAAATGGGATTGGAGCTGCTAGTATTTTAAAAAGTCGACTTCAGCAGGAAATTCCAGCAATTGCTGAAGTTGAGATTGCTAAGGTATCCCAATTAAAAAAAATTCATCCTAATCATTTTGATTTAATTTTATCAACCCTAAAGTTACCGGGATTTAATTGGGATTATCAAGTAGTAAGTCCGTTACTGCTTGGAGATGAACTGCAGCGAATTAAGGAGTTGGTTCGTTCTTTAAATGAAAAGTTTCCAGTGCAAACATCTATTCAAACACTCAGCGAAAATAGCATTAATACTTTAGAGCAAATCGAGAAAAATTATCAACAAGTAATGCTTTGTCGCAAAGTATTGCAACAAATTAAACTAGTTGAAATTGATAACGGCTCACAAAACTTGCAACAGGTTTTAGAGTTAATTTTGCAAAAAGTTTCCCCAGCAATTGTGACTGATCGGCGAATTGTCCAAGCCGAGATGTTGAAACGTGTAAAGTTAGCTCCAGTCGGAATCCCTGATAGCCAGATAGCTTTAGTTCACGCAACTAATAAATCTGTTAACTGCCCATTTTTTTCAGTCTTTCAGTTAAAGAAGTCTTTGAAAATGCGAGCAATGGATCAATCAGAGATTTCAGTAATTCGAATTTTGCTAATGGCTGGTCCAGCTCCGATGAGTGACTTTGAAAATGTTTTGATGGGATCAATTAGTAGTTCAATTGTTATGAATAATCATAATACTCAAGTTTATGCTAATGGTTCACTTGTAGAAATAAAAAATTTAGTGGCCTTACAATTTTTAAATCAAATTAAGTTTTGAAAAGAAGAGTGAAGAGAATGAAATTAGAAAAAGAAATGATTCTTTTAAATCAGCAGGTTGCGACTAAAGAAGAAGCAATTAGAATGGCAGGGAAATTATTAGTTGACAATGGCTATACTGAAGAACCATATGTTGACTCAATGTTAGCCAGAAATGCAGATGTTTCAACTTATATGGGGAATTTTATTGCGATTCCTCATGGAACAGAAACAGGCAAACAATATATTAAAAAAACTGGCATTTCAGTTGTCCAAATTCCGATGGGTGTTGACTTTTCCGATAAAGATGGGGAAGAAAATATTGTCACTGTTGTTTTTGGGATTGCTGGGTTAAATGGTGAGCACTTGAATTTATTATCACAAATTGCTATCTTTTGTAGTGATGTTAATAACGTTGTTAAGTTGGCTGATGCGCAAACACCAGAAGAAATTGTTGATTTATTGAAAGAGGTTGAGCATAAATGAAGGCAGTACATTTTGGAGCAGGCAATATTGGCAGAGGATTTATTGGTGAAACTTTAGCAGCAAATGGTTTTGAGATTAATTTTGTTGATGTTAACGAAACAATTATTGATGCTTTAAACCAGCGTGATGGATACGAAATTGAGTTAGCAGACGAATCCCATAAACGGATTTCTGTTCACAATGTGGCGGGAATCAACAATGGCAAAGAACCAGAAAAGGTTGTCCAAGCAATTGTTGAAGCAGATATTGTTACAACTGCGATTGGTCCAAAAATCTTAAAATTTATTGCACCGCTAATTGCTGATGGAATTAGGGCACGACAAAATGCTGCTAAAACAACACCGGTTGATGTAATTGCCTGTGAAAATATGATTGGTGGTAGTCAAAATCTGAAAAAAGAAGTTTACAGTCATTTAGCTGATGCTGAGCAAGATTTTGCGGATAAATATATTGGTTTTCCGAATGCTGCCGTTGACCGGATTGTGCCACAACAAAAACATGATGATCCACTATTTGTATCAGTTGAACCATTTAAAGAGTGGGTTATTGATGAACATCAAATGGCAAATCCATCATTGAAATTGGAAAGTGTTCATTACGCACCAGATTTGGAACCATATATTGAACGCAAATTATTCTCAGTTAATACTGGTCATGCGACAGTTGCTTACACTGGCAAATATCTTGGTTATTCTGATATAGGATCAGCAATTGCCGATCCTAAGGTTTTACAGCAATTAAAACGAGTTTTGAAAGAAACTGGTGATTTATTAATTGCCAAATGGAACTTTAAGCGCACAGAGCACGAAGCTTATCAGCATAAAATTATTGGACGTTTTGAAAACAAATATTTGTCTGATGAAATTGCCCGTGTTGGACGGACACCAATCCGTAAGTTAGGTTATGATGAACGGTTTATTCGTCCAATTCGTGAGGCAAAAGAGCGCGATTTAGATTATGAAGCTTTGTTAGAAACAGTTGGAATGATTTATACTTTTGATGAGCCTAAAGATACCGAGAGTCAGAAACTGATGGAATTAATTAAGGCAAAGCCGATCCAGGAAGTTATCGCTACGACAACTGGATTAAAAGATCAAGCTTTAATCAACGAGATTGAAGAATCTTATCAAAAGGCAGTCAAAGAGCGCAAATAATTACAATTACTTAATATTACTTGGGACACTTCTTAATTAGAAGCGTCCTTTTTAATGGTTCTTTTTCAAGTAGTACTGATAAATAAAATTGTTTAATTTGCAATTTTGATTGGTATAGCTGAATTATTAAGCTATCTGTTCTGTGGAATGGATAGCTTTTTTTGGAGAGTATAAAATATCGATAACTCTTGGCTCATCATAATTAATTGCAAAAACATTTATTTAATGTTATAGATTTTTGAAATTTACAACCAATACTAAAAGGAATAAAAAATAAAAAAGGCCAATAGGGTATACCCTATTGGCCGTTTTTATTTCTGTGCTATACTAGGAATCACAAGTGTTCATTAGAACTGTCCAAAAGGAGAATTGGAAATGGCTAAAATCGGTTATGCGCGTGTGAGTTCCAAGGAGCAACATTTAGATCGACAGTTAGCGGCTTTAAAAGACGTTGATAAATTATTTACGGATAAATTAAGTGGGGCTAACACTAATCGGCCAGAACTGCAAAAAATGCTGGCCTATATTCGTGAGGGTGATATTGTAATGGTCACTGAATTAGATCGCTTAGGCAGAAACAACCATGATTTGACTAAGATCATGAACTCCATTCAAAATAAGGGTGCCACCCTAGATGTGTTGAATTTACCGTCCATGACAGGGATTGCTGACCCCAATTTACGTCAACTCATGACCAACCTCATTATTGAACTTTATAAATACCAAGCTGAAAGTGAACGTAAGCGGATCATTGAGCGTCAGCAACAAGGGATTTCCCTAGCCAAACAGCAGGGGAAATATCATGGGCGCAAACCCCAATACACCCAAGATGATCCCCGCTTGCAACATGCTTTTAAGCTTTATCGAGCAGGCATGAGTGACATTGATGTGTCGCGAAATACAGGTATTAAACGGACGACCTTTATTCGATACCGTGTGAAATACGGTATTAAAAGAAAATAGGGCCCCCCCTTTTGGTTAGCACATGTTAACTGAAAGGGTCCCTATTTTCTTTCCTCAATTGTCAAGTTAAGTGCAACACTAATGGCCTATTCTTATAATTGGTCTAGAAAGTTAAACCAGTTGTGGCATAACATCCGCTGGACAACTATAGCTTAAGCAGCGGCGGGGACGGTGATTCAGCGTGTCTTGAACCAACTGCAGATCCACTAATGAGAGGTTTTTAAAGGAATGCCCCTTTGGGAATAACTCTCTTAATTGACCATTCACATTCTCATTAGTGCCCCGTTCCCAGGGAGAATATGGATGGGCAAAGTAGATTCCCGTTCCTTGAACCTGATTTAAACTAGCGAATTCCGAGCCGTTGTCAAACGTGATCGTCCGAAAGTTTTCTGCACCGTAATCATCAATCGTATCTTGGAGGGCTTGCCGGCAAGTCTCTGCCCGGTAATCAGGCAATTTAACGATAATTTCCATCCGGCTAACTCGCTCGGTTAACGTCATTAAAGCTGGTTCGGACTCAACCCGTTTGGCTTTCACTAAGTCGCCTTCCCAATGGCCCAACTCCTGACGTTTCCGAACCACTGCGGGCCGGTCTTCAATGGACTGTCCAAGCCGTTTTTTATTCAGGCGGGCATGTCGGTGATTCGGGCGTTTAGCGCGGCGACGTAGCTTCATGGGTAAATCATAGTTGTGAAGCTCCGGGAGCTTGCCAGCCTCGATATACCGATAGACCGTAGCCGTTGATGGGCAGGGAAAGCCCGGGTAATGAGCTTTAAAATAGTGGACATACGTATCGACACTGAAAACTCGTGGCTTAGCTTTTAAAGCTTTCGGCAGGGACTTGAAGAACACGGCAGCCCGCTGCAGTAAACCTTTGGGGTGACACTTGGCCCGCTGTTCTCGATAGTAAGCCGCCCCGCGCTCGGCAAAGTAGCCCTGATATGACCGATGTTTCTGGGAATCAATCTGGGTGGTTAACCCGCGTTTTAATTCGCGAGAAATGGTGCTGGGACTCCGGTGAAGCCGGCTGGCGATCTGACGAACGCCAAATCCTAATCGAGTCAGGGACTCAATTTGACCGCGTTCAAAAGATTGGAGTTGTTGGTAATGCTTAGGCATGATATTCTTAGTTTGGGTCATGAAGACACCTATCCTTATCTGTTGATTTTGTCGTTAATAATAAGAATAGGCCTTCATGGCCTTTTAAGCTAGTCTAATTGGTCTAGTTATCAAGTGTTGCACTTAACTTGACAATTGAGGAAATTTATTGACAGGTAATGACGCTAAACTTTCATTGCACATAAAAATGGGGCAATTCATCACGTCCTTAAAAGAACGTGTTTCCTTGCCTTATCTCAAAAAATACAATTTCGGTACTATTCCTAAAAAAGTATAAAATCTTCTCCTGACTATCATGATAGTCACCAGTCGACTTTTTTCATTTTACTTCATTTGCAATAATTTTCTCATTTGTTACACTGGTTGTCACTGCAAGTAGGAGGTACAAATGGATTCTGACAAAACGACTAAGATTGGATTATTTCAACTTGTAATGTTAACGCTTGGTTCCTTAATTGGATCAGGCTGGCTTTTCGGTTCTTGGGAAGCCTCGAAAATAGCAGGCCCCGCTGCTATTATTTCATGGGTCATCGGGGGTGCGGTCATTGCCGCAATTGCTTACGATTATGTTGAACTTGGCGCAATGTTTCCGGAAGCCGGCGGGATGAGCCGATACGCACAATATTCCCACGGACCGCTTCTGGGATTTATTTCTTCATGGGCCAATTGGATTTCGTTAATTACGTTAATTCCAATAGAGGCTGTTGCTGCCGTTCAATATATGAGTTCATGGCCGTGGTCGTGGGCAAACTGGACCCATCAGTTCTTGAAAAATGGCACCATTACCACAGCAGGATTAATGGTGGTTTTCTTATTCATGTTGGTTTTCACTCTTTTGAACTTCTGGTCAGTTAAAATTCTAACCAGTTTTACCAGTTTAATCTCAGTTTTTAAGATCGGGGTACCAACGCTAACCATTATTATGCTGACAATTGCCAGTTTTCATCCCGAAAACTATGGCCATTCACTCCACGAATTTATGCCATACGGGTCAGCACCGATTTTTGCGGCTACTTCATCAGCCGGTATTATTTTCTCGTTCAATGCCTTTCAAACGGTTATTAATATGGGAAGTGAAATCGAAAACCCAAATAAAAATATCGGTCATGGCATTTTTATTTCACTTTTGATTAGTGGGATTATCTACATTGTCCTTCAAAGTGTCTTTATAACGGCAATTAAGCCATCCGCGGTTGCAGCACACGGATGGAGTGGTATTAACTTCAATTCCCCATTTGCCGACTTGGCAATTATGTTGGGAATCCGCTGGTTATCCGTTCTGCTTTACATGGATGCCTTTGTTTCACCCGTCGGAACCGGTGTCTCGTTTGCCGCATCAACTGGCCGAGCACTTTACGCGATGGAAAGTAACCAGCGTATTCCGAGTTTCGTAGGTAAGATCAATCAAAAATATGGGATTCCCCGTGTTGCGATGATTGTTAACCTGGTTCTAAGTATGCTGATGGTTTCTGTATTTAGATCATGGGCAACCTTGGCAACGGTTATCTGTACGTCAACCTTAATTGCGTACTTAACCGGGCCGGTAACAGCGGTTGCCTTTCGAAAATTGGCACCAGATTTTAAACGTCCTGTTAAGTTAAAGCATTTAAATTGGATGGCACCACTTTCGTTTGTCTTGGCTTCACTTGCCGTATATTGGGCAATGTGGCCAACAACCGTTGAAGTTATTTTGGTTATTTTACTAGGATTACCATTCTACTTTTATTACGAGTACCGAGCTGGTTATGTGAATACCCGGAAAGCATTTTGGTCAAGTATGTGGATGATTTTTTATCTCATTTTCATTTCAATCATGTCCTACATTGGCAGTCACCAATTTAACGGTATCAATTGGATCCCATATCCTTGGGACTTTGTCGTGATTATTATTGCATCCCTTGGTTTTTATTATTGGGGAATCAAGAGTGCTCACGTCTTCCCGGACTTTTATCAGGCCAAGGAACTAAATGATACGGTAAAAGAATAGTCAGTATAATTTATAGCAACAATTCATTTTTGAGCCTATAACCAAAAAGCGTCAAATTGTCTATCTTCAGATCTTTCTGAACAGACAATTTGACGCTTTTTAAAATTAGTCCTAAACATTAAAACAATCCTTATTGGCTAAGTGCTACAGATTGCTATAATTTGTTACCGATAGTAGAGGAGATGTTAATAAAATGAACGGCAAGCAGCGTATGGTTGAGCAGTCTAAGCAATGGTTATGTGACGCCCTTATAAATTTAATGACGAAAGAGAACTTTCAGGATATTTCTATTACTGAAATTGCCCAAACCGCTGAATTATCGCGAAAAACGTTCTATCATTCTTTTAAAAATAAAGAAGCGGTCATTAATTACCTGTGTGATCAGTTGTTCGATCAGTACTTTGAACAATTACTCCAGCAGAAACCGCAGGTAGGGGAAATGATGTTAAAAACTACTTTTGACATTTTTTTAAATTTTTGGTGGCGAAAACGGGATTTAATTCAATTATTGATCCGCCAAGGCTTATTTGATCACATGAATGAAATTTGGCAGCAAAAAGCAATCCCCCGTTATCAACAGTTTGCGGCTCCCTGGCATGTTCAGGGCACTCCTACCCAAGTGAATTTTGTGATGGCTTTTCAACTAGGTGGTTTTACCAATATTCTACGCGTCTGGTTAGGCCAAGATCAGCCTGAGCCACCAGAACAAATTAAGGATTTAATGTTGTTGGCTGCCCAACAATTAGCTGATAGTTTGAATAACAACTAAGCAGATTTAGGACACACAACCTCTAATTAAGCTTGTTTCTATCCCCACTCATCGCTTTATCCTTTTGAATATCAACCATTACTACCTAACAATTGGCCATTTACTTATTTAAATCATTTCGGTGAGACCACAACCGACCAGAAGCTACTAGAAAGACGGACATTAGCAAACATACACAACAAAGAAAAAAACATGCTGTGCTATATTCAGTCATTGCATATCATATCATGCTATGATATACTTTAACTGTAAACAAGGAGGCGCCCTATGAAAATAATTACTTTTTCTGCTATTAAGGGAGGGGTTGGCAAAACAACCTTAACTTTCAATTATAGTGAATGGCTGTCTAGCAAAGGCTATAACGTTTTGCTGATTGATAGCGACCACCAATGCAGTCTGACCCAAACCTATGATATTTATAAAGACCATGGCACCTTAGCTAACATTTTTACAAAAGATAGTGAAAAAGTAGAAATTATTGAATTGCACAAAAACTTATCAATTATTCCTGCTTCTATGAATTTAGATATGGTCAACAATGATCTTCAAACGAGAGCCAACAAAGAATTACTAATGTACATGTGGTTCTCAGACAATTATGACAAACTGAAAAAATTTGACTATGTATTAATAGACACACATCCGGATTTTTCGACAATCACGCAAAATATGATTGTAATTTCAGATTTAGTATTTAGTCCGATTGAACCAAGTGAATACGGTTTTATTTCCAAAAGTAATTTGGAATTAAGAATGGAACAATTAAAACAAGAAGTAATTAATGTTGAAAGTCGTAAAAGCTTTATCACAGCAAAACTAAAATTTATTGGAAATAGAATAAAACATAATACTAAATCTTCACATGAATTTGTGGAACAAATGAAAAAAGATCCCAGAACCATTGCCTTAATTCCTGAAAGAGAAGTATTCAATAAAACAACTCTTAATCATGAACCGCTGATCAACATGGAAAAAGGCAAAAGCTCAACTCCAAAAGCAAGGGAATTTTTTGAGAAAATTGACAAAATATTTGATACGTTTACTAAGCAATAATCATATCATGCTATGACATAGCATGATATGATATCGAAAGGATCAACATCATGGCATTTGAAGATAAAATGGACCAATTAAAAAACAGTATGAACAGCAATCCAATAACAAATGAACCTCCTACACCTAGAGTTTCAAAGTCTTATACTTTAAAACAAAACGTTGCTAATGAATTGGCCAGACGTGCCAAAGGAAAAGAGTTAACAGCTTCCAGATATTTAGAACAGCTATTGAAAAAAGAGTTCAATCTATAATTATGATCAGCCAGAAAATGCATAAGTACAACAGCAACTACAATAAATGTTACATTTTTTGGTTAATTTAATTAAAACATCGATTGAATAATATTTGCTAGTATATTCAATCGCTTGTTGGTTCCAAACTAAGAGCTGGTAAAGTATACAAGATCAAATAATGTTGCTGGAAGATAAGCGCTATGCTAGACTAAAACTAATTTAACAACCGAATAGAAGATAAAGCTAAACAGAAAAAGTCCCTGATTCACGGGGAATCAGGGACTTTTGGTTTAGCAAGTAGCTATCAGACAGCTACTTAGATTCAGTCGATTTTAACTTGGCGGTGAAAATCGACTGAACATTGTTCTTAATTTGTAGGTTAATTATACCGCAAACCAGTCCTAGAGGACAAGTGAAGGATAGTTAAAAACAAATCAAAGCCAATGGACTAAGTAGCTAACCGAAGCTATTTAGTCCATTTTTTGTTGTTAGAAATTAAAAAAGTTGCCGAATGGGCAACCAAGAATAGGCACATGCTGGTAAATTACAAAGCCCTCACGGCTAAATGAATGCTTTGTAATTTAGTTAAAGCATATCAGATTTGTATTTTAAAGCAAATCTAATGTTTTAGCAACTCTCTTTCGAGACAGTATGTGTCAGTTGAGAAGGGAAGTTTTATAATGAATCAAACTAATTTCAATTTTATTGAGTCGGAAAAAGCTTATGCAACTCGTTTTTTCCAATTCCCACAGGTTTTAATTTATGGATCTCAATATAAGACATTAAGTGATAGTGCAAAATTAGGATATATGATTTTACACGATAGACTAGATTATTCATTGAAAAACAACTGGGTTGATGAAGATAACCGGGTTTATTTCATTTTTACAAATCAAGAACTAACAGATCTTATGGGCTGGTCAAAAAAGAAAGTGATTAGGGTAAAAAATGAACTTGAAAACCAAGGATTATTATTTCAGAAAGCCATGCACTTTAATCCCAAAACTGGTAAAAATGAACCAAATAGATTGTATTTAGCAGATTTAGAAGTTACGGCAACAGACATTTATACAAAATCTCGGCAACAAGAGCCACGAACCCTTGGTACACGCGAAAGTGTCAAAACGGAACCTTCGCGGAAGTTCGTTAAAACCCTTGATACACGCGAAAGTGTCAAAACGGAACCTTCGCGGAAGTTCGTTAAAGATAAACCACAAACCCTTGATACACGCGAAAGTGTCAAAAAGAGTCACAATCTAGACTATACTAATAATTTAGATACTAATAGATATAATATAGATACTCAAAAGTTGGACTTTTCCACAGCCCAATTCTCACCAGCAGAACTAGAAAAGCAAAACAAGGATTTGGTGAACCATGCTAATGACTTCTTAACTGATGAAGACAGTGGCTTACCGGTTTTCTTAGAACCAGAAGCCGTGCAATTACTTAGCTTCTGGTGCCGAACTCCGCAACAAATGCATCGTTTTATTGGCATTATCTTAAATGCTAAATACCGAGTTGAAAAGGATCATCAAGATATTGGCGTCATAATCCCGCTTGACGACGAAGAACTAAAACCTTTGATGACTAAAGCCTTGAGGCGCTACTTTAACGCCCTAAGAAGCAATGAGAAGCATATCAAGAACGTGGAAAACTACTTGTACGGCACCATGCAAAACCTATTTGGCGTTTGGTGGAATAAACAAGCGGCTAGAGAATATGCGGCCAAACACCCCAAAGAACAGAACGCTGACAATAAGCGTTCATGGAATTAAACGTCATATGGGCTTATTTAATCCGTTTTAAGTGTTACAGTGCATAATTATATTAAAACTGCTTTAAAATCGCTTAGAAGTAAAAATAGACGCCTTGAGTGGCTGAATAGGTGATAGCTGAACTAGAAAGATGGGAAAGGAGCTTTTTAAATGACCAAAACAAAGCAAAGAAGTCGAAAAAATTGAGCAATTGCTGGCTGACCCCTGGGCCGTTGATATTCAAGGCATTTGGGAACAAGCAGCCCATAACCCAGATCCTGATAAACGCAAGCTGTTTGACGCGTTACACACTTACCTCTTAGATAAACGCCAAGAGCAAATTATCAACGAAAAGCATTTTGTGATTTAACATGGACAGGTCAAATAATCAGTGACTGAAATAGAAAGGAGGCACAAAATATGGCTAAAACTCGAACATATATGGACAAGTATAAATTCACAGCTGCAGAAAACCAACGGTTTGCCCGAGCAAACTTTACCAAGTTAGTGCATACTAATGCTCGTTTTGAAGGCGTTAATACCACTTTGCCACAAACACAAACTATTATGGACGGTATGAGCGTAGCAGGAGTACCTGTTGAAGATGTTTTGACGATTGTTAATTTAAAGCGTGGGTGGCAATATATCACTGCTCAAAATTCCCCTTTAACGTTAACCATGGAAAAACAAATCAACAAGATTGTGGCAGCGGAAGACGCCTTAGTACCGGGAGAATTACGGCAAGGGAAAGGAGGAGTTGATTTAGGTAGTGAAGACTTTTTTGAACCACCTTTAATTAACGAAAAACAAGAACGATCCTTTTTACAAAAAATCTTGGCTGATCCACGAATGACGATTACTGATAAAGCATTGACTGTCATGTATCATAATATGCGCCAACAAATCTTTTGGGACGGAAACAAAAGGACGGCAACTTTAAGTGCCAATAAAATTATGATTGACGGTGGTGCAGGCTTAATCAATGTGCCATTAGATAAGTGGGATCAATGGAACGAACTAATTGCCAATTATTATCAGACTAATGACATGACTAAAATTAAACAGTGGACATATGATAATGGTATTCAAGGATTACAAATTCGAGCAAACAAAAAATTAAGTGCTAATGAATTGAACCAGATGTACAAGCAACTAAAAAACGGATAAATTAGAACTTAAATTAGTTGAAGACAAGATTAGTAAAATAACCCAAAATCATCTCAAAGACTTTGCTAAAAACAATCTAGAAGTTAAGCCAAAAAATAATCCTGAAAATAAAAACGATCGTCCTAGTTATTAGGTTGATCGTTTTTAAATTTATCCGGTTTATGGGCATTAACGTAATCGGCAAATATTTTTAAAAGCTCTTCGGTTTGTTCAACCGAGAGATTATCAGCTTGAAAGTATTTTTCGAGCAAAGCCCCTTTTTGAATTAATCGGCGAGAACGGGCTTTGCGGGCTTGCCGATTTTCGTAGTATTTAGATTGCCGTAATTTAAAATCTTCCCGCTCAATTTTTTGTTTTAAACGCGCTTGCTGCTCAACTAGTTTTTCATATTGATTAGGCATAGTCATTACCACCTAACTATTATTGGTTATTTTGAGCTTGATTTAAAAAGGCGGCAACTTTTTTAGCAATCATTTTAATCTGTGGAGTGGTCAGTGTTGCATAATCTAAGTTGGCCGATCTAATGATTTGCTTACCGAGGTTTTGTTCAATCTTATTTTTTTCAGCTTTAATCTTTTGATTAAGCTGTTTTAATTTAGCTTCTTGTTTTTCTAAGTTACTTTTAGACATAACGATTCCTCCAATCATATTAGAAATAATCACCGATACTATATCATACAGAGAACGTTAAGTCAAAGGATAAAAGTTGAAATAGCGAAGCGGAAGTCATACACTAAAAGTAAATTCAGGAGAATCAGCAGGCCGAGTGAAATGAGGTCAATGCGCACTTACACCCCACTAAATTCTTGTGGGGTAAATCGTGCTAAAATCCTGTATTAGAAGTCGCCGATGGCGACAACAAAATCAAACCCATAAACCCAAAGAAAGGTGGTGACCGACATGGCAATTTTTCACATGAGCTTTAGTAATATTAGTGCTGGAAAAGGAAGAAGTGCAATTGCTGGAGCAAGTTATCGAAGTGGCGAAAAATTATTCGATCAAAAAGAAGGTCGAAGTTATTTTTATGCTCGGTCGGTTATGCCAGAAAGCTTTATTTTGACACCAAAGAATGCGCCAGAATGGGCGAGTGATAGAGAGAAATTATGGAACGAAGTAGAAAGAAAAGACCGTCGAGCAAACTCACGGTACGCTAAAGAGTTTAACGTGGCTTTACCGGTAGAATTAATTGAATCCGAACAGAAAGAATTACTGACAAAATATGTGCAAGAAAATTTTGTTGATCAAGGCATGGTAGCCGACGTGGCAATTCATCGCGACCACCCAGATAATCCGCACGCTCATGTGATGTTAACTAATCGGCCGTTTAATTCAGATGGAACATGGGGAATTAAGAGCAAAAAGCAATATATTTTAGATGATAATGGCAACAAAACATATACCGGAACTAGCAAGTACCCTAAGAGTAGAAAGATACTGATGGTCGATTGGGATAAAAAAGAAAAAATAACTGAATGGCGGCACAATTGGGCGGCCAGTGTAAATCAGGCTTTAGAGCAAAAAAACATTCCTGATCGGATCAGTGAAAAATCATTTGTGGAACAGGGAATAGCTGACACACCAATGCAACACGAGGGAATCAATAGCAAACGGCATGAAAGAAAGGCATTTAATCAACAAGTTAAGAACTATCGTAAGTCCAAAGCTGGCTATAAAAATATGCAGGAGAAAGTAATTAATCGAGGCCACTTGGATAGCCTAAGTAAACACTTCTCGT
>NZ_JAGYGS010000066.1:0-16680 GCF_018991185.1 Lactiplantibacillus sp. 7.2.4 | reverse complement strand
GAAAAAGAGCCATTCAAGCACCATCGTGTGAATGACTCTTACTATCGATATCAATAAATTTATTTCGACCGCCGTTTGCGTCAGGGCTTACCCCCATCACCGCTACAGCCAATCGTGATATTACATGTTTTCTGGTTCGTGTGGTAACCGGCCCCAGAAGTCCGGCTTGTTGGTCTGACGGGCCCGGGCAATCGCCATGTCATGGAAGTTGACATCGTCGGTGATCGTCGAACCGGCCGCGATAAATGAATGGTCCGCCACTTCGACCGGCGCAATGATGTTGGAATTGCTACCGATGAAAGCTGAGTCGCCGACATTGGTATGATGCTTGTTGACGCCATCGTAGTTGACGAAGACGACCCCACAACCAACGTTAATATCTTGACCTAACGTTGCATCACCCACATAGGTCAAATGACCGACCTTAGTCCGTGCACCGATTTGGGCCTTTTTGACTTCAACAAAGTTCCCTAAATGCACGTGTTCGCCAATTTCAGCTTGTGGCCGTAAATGACTGTACGGGCCAATATTACTGTCAGCATGCATGATTGAATCTTCGAGGAAGGATGCCGTGACCCGAACTCGATCTTCAATGACCATATCGTGAATCTCAGAATGAGCGCCGATAAAGCAATCTTCACCAATCGTCGTCTTGCCCTTAATCAGGACACCTGGTTCCACGATGGTATCCGCACCAATCTTAACGCCAGCATCGATGTAGGTGTCTTCAGGATTAATAATCGAAACGCCATTTTCCATATGCTGTTCGTTGATGCGCCGTTGCATGACCTTCGTCGCTTGTGCCAATGCAGCGCGGGTATTGACCCCCATGGATTCGTCAAAGTCATCCATCTGGTAAGCGGCAACCACGTCACCCTGGTTCTTCATGATCTGAATCACATCCGTCAGGTAATATTCACCCTGCGCATTGTCATTCGTCACTTGATGTAAGGCGGCAAACAGCTTCTTATTATCGAAGCAGTAGACCCCCGTGTTGATTTCGCGAATTTCTTGTTCTTCCTTAGTGGCATCTTTTTGTTCAACAATCTTTTCAACGATGCCTAACCGGTTACGAACGACCCGGCCATAGCCTTGAGGGTTCGGAGCTTGTGACGTCAAAATCGTCCCAGCAGCACCCTTGGCTTGATGATATTCAAATAATTCTTCAAAAGTTTCAGCTTTAAATAGCGGCGTATCACCACTAACGATCAGCGTCATCCCGTCGGCGTCCTTCAACAATGGTTCAGCCTGTAAGACGGCGTGTCCCGTTCCGAGTTGTTCCGCTTGAACGGCATATTCAGTCCGGTCGCCCAAGGCTGCTTCAACGTCTTTCGCACCGTGACCCACGATTGTGACGATGTTGGCCATGTGTGTGGCTTCAACTTGGGTCAAGACGTGGTCGACCATTGATTTACCACATACCTGATGTAAAACTTTGACTAGCTTGGATTTCATCCGGGTCCCTTTACCGGCGGCCATGATGATTGCATTTTTGGTTGTCATTACAAATTTCTCCTTAGTCCTCAGATAAGTCAATCATATCAAAAAAACGCTTGGGATAACATACTCGGCTAGGCTTCCGCACCGAAAACTTTTTCCAAATAATTCCCCGGAATGACCTTGATGGCCTTGTCACTATCACTCACGTTGGTCACTCGTAATAACGACGTGTAATCATCGATTAAACGATTGCCGACGAAGCTTGCTTCAGCAAAAACTGTGATACCAATCAAATTAGCGTCAAATTCTTCAATCAACGTCTTCATCCCGTTGATCGTGCCGCCGCCCTTCATGAAATCATCCACGATGAGCACATTGGCGCCTTCCGTCAAACTCCGCTTAGAAAGTTCCATTTTCTTGATTCGTTCTGAAGAACCAGAGACATAGTTCACGCTCACTGTGGAGCCTTCGGTAATCTTAGAGTCATTACGCACGATGACGAATGGCACGTTGAGATAAGTTGCGACACTTTGTGCAATCGGGATTCCCTTGGTTGCCACCGTCATCACGGCATCGATCTTTTGATTCAAATATTGAGTCGCAATGACCCGGCCAACTTGGCGTAAAATATCGGGTTGCCCCAAAATATCTGACAGGTAGACGTAACCCCCAGGTAAGACCCGGCTCTTGTCCGCCACCTTAGTCGTCATTTCTTCAATAAACGTCTGCGCTTCTTCCTTTAAAATATATGGGATGAAACGGGCGCCCCCAGCAGCACCGGGAATGGTCTCCAAGATTCCTGTTCCCCGGGCCTGAAAAACCTTCTTTAAGATCGTTAAATCTTCACTGATCGACGACTTTGCGGATGCGTACCGTTCCGCGAAGTATGTCAATGAAACTAATGTATGGGGACGTTCCAACAAATAACGCGTCATATCAATCAAACGTTCGCTTCTACGTACTTTCATATCTTCCACCTCAACCTAAATCATCATTTTTAAAGTCTATGCAAAATGATAACACAAACGTTCGGAAATAGGCTAACTTTTTAACACTTTTTTACTAAACCATCGGAATTTCTTAATAAGATTGCCAATTGTCTTGTCTGTACAGCTCAGATTTGGCGAATTCGAGAACAATAAACTTGGGCGACTTAATGGCGTGTGCCAGGAAGATCCATCGTTTATACGACGTAGAGGCGCAAAAAGGTTCGATTGGGTGGCCTCTGTTTACACCTAAAAAGCCCAGAACGTGTAATTTTGGAATCGTTCTGAGCTTTCAAGCACTTTATTTTATTGGCTTCTGCTTATTGAATCGTTGTCGTCCCCAAACAAACAATAGGATATAGACGACAGTGCTTACCAAATTACCGACTAAACTGGTTATCAGTTCTCGAACGCCTTCGCCCAGTACTAGTGCAAAGGCTAACCGTACAATAAAGTAGCCAGCTGGTATGATACTACCAACTAAATTCGATTTGTTGCGTTTTCCCAGTAACTAACTCCAGACTCCTAAGCCCAGCGTAATAACCATTACTAACACACCAATAGTTGCACTAATTAACAACGATACCCCCTACTAATCTTGATGTTTTTCCTTAAGATGACTTCATACCGATGATAGCGTCACTTTTCAATCTTCAGCCGTTTGTTCAACCTAACTATCCGAAATTAAGGTTTTTATCTAAGCTGAAGCTCAGATAAAGTATTATTTTACAATATAAACTTCAAAAATCCTTGGCTTACCACCAACCATAAATTGAACGACATCCTTTTCCCAAAAAGGTAAAATATCATCCTCAAAACTGTCCATTATTAAACTTTTTAATTTTGGCTTTTTATTCATGAAACGCCCATATTCATTTATTATTACTGCAATTTTTTGATTGGGTATCCAGCTCAAGTCTGTCATCCAATCTGAATAGGCAGCAAAGCCTGCATAATCAGGCATTTTAAATTTTTTACCCATAAAATTCAGATATTGACGAAATGTGCAAATTTTTTTGCCAGGGATTGTAACAACAAAATAGTTTAAATCATTCAATCGTTCTTTCAACGACACAAGCTCAACTTTATCGACATATGAAATGGTGTTTTTTTTCATTATTATCACCTCACCTAACTTTCACAAAGGAAGCATAGTGATTACTCGTGTAATATACATGCTCTTTGCTATCTATCAAAAAAAGTTCCGCATCTCGGGATTTATTTGGTATCCTATATTTTTCGATTAATGAGGCTTTATACAATAAATCCATCTGGCTTTTGTTAGATATTGTCAATTCAATTAGTAAGTCTATACCTTACCAGCCCTATTTTTTTATTTTAGGATAGGGTGTAACCACAATTCCGTAATATTTCCATCATCATCAATTCCCATTATAGTGCGTGGAAAAAATTCCACATAACTATTTTTAAGAGAGTTATTTTCTCCCCCAAATCTAAGCCACCCGTTGCTTATATCGTAATCAGTTTTCCATGAGTTTGCATCAGTTATCCTCTTGCTATCGCCAGGATTTATGTCTTCATCCAAAACAACTTTACCTTGATGGGCTTTCGGAGGTATCAATATACTCGATTTCCAATTAAAATTATGATGAAATCCCCAAACTTGCGTAGACTCACTGTTCTCCGAATCAAAACCAATATATATATATCCCACTAAAATAGTTATATCAGAATTTACACTTGGTTCTGACACAAACTCATGTGAGCTTTCTAGATAAATCAGCTTTCCAAAAGTATTAATTTTTGATTCAATGACTTCAAACATGTATTTTCCTTTCTACTCAGTAAAATTGAAATGTACAATTTTATTTGTATCTAAATCTACTGCCAGCTCCCAAAAGCCTTAACCACGACCATTAAACGAACCAGGCATATCCCAACGCAAGCCATTAGACAATGAAGCATCTTTACAGGAATTCTTGCATCCATAATTTCTTGTGTTAACAAGTTAGTTCCTTCTGAGCCAATATAAGGTCTCCAGCGTTGACACCTTTCTTAATTATATCTTTTGCATGATTGCGAACTGTTTTGATCATGGTTAACTCCGTTGATTTCGGTAGCTTTAAACCTCCGACCCTACTGGGATTCTTTGTCTTAGTACCTTTACGTTTGGCCGGATTCTTGGCTTTAGAACTCTTCCGCTTGCCCGACTTCTTTTTAGTTGACCTCAAGTTCAAAATTCAGGAAAATATCAATTCTCAAATGAGCTAGATTCTTAATATTACTTCATCACCACTAGTTACCGGAGACCCTGACTAAAACAGCGCGATGTATGTTACTTTAGTTATTCATCTTCATAAATTACTGTTCCTAATTTGATTGGTTCAGCCTCAAAAAATAAGATCTGAGTGAGTATAAAAGCTCATTCACATTTTATTTTTGGATATTATGAGTAATATCCCGGGTAATGTCAATTCCATGAATAAGTCGGGGACTACTTTCAATTATCTTTAATATAATTTTCCGCATCATCAATAAAAGACGTTAATTTCAAATCTGGATACTTTTTATCTAGTTCCCTTAAACAAGATATAAATCTCTTACTTTGCAAATTGTCGGAAACATAGTCAAAAACAGAACTAATCAATAATACATCATCTTTAGAACAATTCATCAAGTAATTAATTGTTTCATACTCGTTTTTTGATAAAATAATTGTTAATTCTTCCCAGCTTCGTTCTAGTCCAAAATCATCATCTTGATTTATACTTCTTCTTTTTTTAAGTTTTCTTGAACTTCATTTGAAATACTCATAAACTTTTCTCCTATCACAAACGGGAAGTTACAACACAAACAAAAAACTAGCCGTCCCCCAAATTCCCAATGAATTCCAGAAACGACTAGTAACATTTTAACGTATCACAGCGACCTGCTTAAATTCCGCAAGTCACCCATTTTTAAAATCATATCACCGAACAAGGACAGCCCAACTAGCTTCCGACCCGGAGCCGCTGATAGACCAGCGCAGCAAAGTAGAACAAGCATTCGATGGCCGCGATGAAGAAGCTGACGGGTAAATTCGTGATGTAACTTAAGTACAGTCCCAACCAGACGCCAATCAGCGCAAAACTGATTGCGAGGAAGATCATCTTGCTGACGGTGTGCACGAAGTAACGCGCCGCCGCAGCGGGTAACGTCAATAGGATGAAAATCAGTAGTGACCCCACGATTTGGGCGGCAACGCTGACGCTCATTGCAACGAGGACTAAGAAGACCACTGAGATGCCAGTCGTCCATAAGCCGCTCACCCGGGCACCAATCGCATCGAAGGAATCAAATTTGAGTGGCCGGTACAAGCCCAACATCACGAGTAAGACGATGGCCGACAAGATTGCGACCCGAATGACATCCGCGCTAGCAATCCCAATCACACTCCCAAATAGAATGCTCGTCGCATAACTCGAGGTCTGATTAGATAGCGACAGGAATAGGATTCCTAAACCGATAAACAGTGCGGAAATCGCAGAAATCGAAGCTTCGCGCCGCGATTGTTTCACACTCATCTGCCCCACGATGACCGAACTGATGACGGTAAAAATCAGCATCCCACTCAGTGCCGTCCAGCCCATGAAAATCCCGAAAGCCGCTCCGGCAAAGCCGATTTCAGACAACGTGTGGGTTAAGAATGATAGGTTTCGGGCAATCACAAAGACCCCAATCGTCCCACAAATAATCGCAATAAATGTCCCAGCCAAGTAGGCATTACGCATGAAGACTAAACTAAACATTGACATTCGTGACCTCCTTGAGCTGTTCGACCGACATATCAGCGATGTTGCCAAACTGTTGCTGGCCCGGTT
Organism: Lactiplantibacillus sp. 7.2.4; assembly: GCF_018991185.1. Classification (NCBI taxonomy): domain Bacteria; kingdom Bacillati; phylum Bacillota; class Bacilli; order Lactobacillales; family Lactobacillaceae; genus Lactiplantibacillus; species Lactiplantibacillus sp. 7.2.4. The sequence goes on along the minus strand of NZ_JAGYGS010000066.1, from coordinate 10,433 downwards.
TTAGCGCCAAATAATGTTTGGCATACTGCTTCGCTAATGGTAAGTCGTGGGTGACAAAGAAGACCGTAATGTGACTCGTCTGGTTTAAATTCTGGACTAGATCTAAGAGTTCGTACTTCATTTCGTTATCGAGGCTGGCTGTCGATTCGTCCAAAATCAAGAGTTGTGGTTCCTGGACGATGGCTTGGGCGAGATAGGCTCGCTGCTTTTCACCACCAGAAGCCATACCAAGTGGGCGATGGCGCAACTTTTTAAGGTTGGTGACTGCTAACGCCGTTGTGACCTGGCGATGTTCGGCCTTCGACAGCCATGGCTGCCACCCTTTCAAATTCAGACCGACAAAATCCTCAATCGTTAGTGGATATTCTTGGTCCAAATTACGAAATTGGGGCACGTAGCCAATCTTGATGGCTTTTTTATTCGGATAATAGGTGATTTGTCCCGCCGTTGGTTTCAACATGCCGAGCAATGCCCGAATCAGGGTGGTCTTGCCGACCCCATTCTCGCCAATCACGGTCAAAAAGTCGCCTTGTTCAATTTTAAAATCTAAATCTTTAAACACCTGGTTGTTTGGAAAACTAATTCCAAGGTGTTGGACGGCAATTAACGGTTCCGTCATAACACTACCCCAACTTTCTCAATTAAAGTAAATCGTAATGATTACTATTTTAGTTTACCTGAAAGCCATTATTTGTCAATAGGGCCACTGGTACTATTTCAATCGCCTAGAAAGCGGATTCATCACCGCGGTTTCAAGCTTAATTCGCAACTGACGCCCGCCACATTTTTTCAAAATAAAAAAGACCTAGATTTTCTGAGCAAGGTCTGGTCATCATTATTCAATTAAAAGTCCTCACGCTAACTCAAGCCAACTTGTTCTCGCAAGAATTCATCAACAACGGCTTGGTAGCGGTCAGGATGCGTGCGAATTGCTTCCACGTGGCCCGCATCTGGGTCGATATACAACCCCTTTTGTTGTGGCAACTGGTTATACAACGCGTGGGCGTTTCGGACGGGAACGGTCTGGTCCTTGGACCCATGAATCATCAAGATTGGCAAACCACTCGTTAATACTTGCTGTAAAATACGGCCGTCTTTGAAGCCATAACCCGCGCGCACGTGTGCCAACTGATTTGCGACCGGCATGATTGGATAAGCCGGTAGATGGAATTTGTGGGTTAGCCGAAACTTGGCTTCATCGTACAAATCCGCATAACCACTATCCTCAACGATGGCTTTGACGTTAGCAGGCAGTGGTTCCCCGCTGGTCGCCATCACCGTGGCCGCGCCCATCGAGATCCCCATCAACACAATATCAATATCGAGGCCTAACTGGTTGAGCGCCATCGTGATCCATCGTTCATAATCTAACCGATCCAACCAGCCATAACCAATCGTGTGGCCCTGACTGTCGCCAAATGCCCGTGCGTCCGGCATCAGCACATCATAGCCCAAACTCATGAAAATCCGAGCATACGGAATCATCTGCTCACGTGAATGTCCAAGGCCGTGCGCTAAAATCGCCAGCCGTCCCACCGTTTTAGGGTTAGGAATATAAGTTGCCGCTAAGTTAAGGCCGTCAAATGACTGAATCATCCACTGTTGCTTCGGTTGTTTCAAATACCAGAAATTTTCAATCTCCGTATTTTCAGCATGCGACCGTTCCTGCCCTTTCTGCTTCTGAGCATCACTCACATGCATGGCAAACTTGTACGCCACTAACCCGCCAAACAACGTTCCTGCATAGGTTGCGGCACCCACGACACCTGCTAGCTTTAATCCGAATTTCGTCGACTGCTTCATCCCAACACCTCCGTTACCTTTTATTTAAGCATAATCCAGCCAAAATTGCTTTGAAAATTGCTCAAATTATGATTGTTCGTGACCGGTTTGGGACATATTGGGTGCGGTGGGTGGCTGAATAGGGCGTTTGGGATTAACCATAATACGGAGCGGTATCCACTGACGCATTGCTGAAGCGTGTTCGGTAAAACTAGGATGCCAATTAATCCCCGGTGCTCAGCGGATAACTTGCTCGTATTTGTGCGACTGCCACCCACTCCTGCCGCATTGCCGAAACGTGTTCAGCCGAACTGGGTCTCCGGTTAGCTACGCCCCGACGCCAAGCGGATAACCCACCGCTTAACGCCGGGGCTAGGCTAATCCTCGACCCAAACCGTTCGACTTCACACTCTTTCTAAACGTGCTCAGGGCCGCTAAAGCCTGTGCTTGCTACGCTAGCGGACCAATGCACAAATCGCATTCATCCACTAGCTAGGCAATGCTCGACTTCAACCCGCGGCTCCTCACACTCTTTCCGTCAAATTCACCGGTCTAACCAAATAAACCTCACGGCAAAAGCCCTTAAGCGAGTTATAAACGCGCTGTGCCCGTGACTGCTTTCGGCAGACGCCGAACACCGTTGGACCCGTGCCACTCATTTGAGCGGCGTCCGCCCCAAACGTCAATAACTGCTGCTTGATTTGCAAAATCTCTGGATAGCGCTTGGCCGTAATCGGCTCCAACACGTTGCCCATATTGGCAAAGATCGCCTCAAAGTCTTGGTTGCGAATGCCTGATAGCAGGCCATCAATATGGGGATGCACTGCGATTCGGTCATAATTGACTTGCCGTAAGATATTCGGCGTGGAAACGCTGATTTTCGGTTTTGCTAAGACAATCCACATCGGCGGTAATTTAGGCAACGGCGTCACGACTTCACCCTTGCCAGTGACGTGCGCCGTCTGACTGTAGACACAATACGGCACGTCCGAATCGACCTGCAATCCTAGCCGTGCTAACGTCGCTAAGTCTAATCCTAACGACCACATGCGGTTCAACCCGCGCAGAACTGCCGCAGCGTCCGATGAGCCGCCACCCAAACCAGCCGCTACTGGAATGGCCTTTCTGATCTTGATTCGCACACCCCAATCAACGTGACAATACCGTTTCAACACACTCACCGCTTGAAAAGCTAAGTTACGGCGATCATTCGGCAAAAAGCCACTATCGGTAACGACCTCGATTCGATTCGAATTCAAGGATTCCAACATCACGTAGTCGGCCAAATCAACCGACGTCATCACCATATCCCACTCTTTGTCACCATTTGAATGCTCAAATAAGGTATCCAGCCCTAAATTAATCTTGGCTGGTGCTTTTTCAACGATTTGCACGCGTCTCACCCTCTTCCATGACCGCGATTACCCGGGGTCGCTGACTTACTTTGATACAATTATACTAATATCAAGGCAAAATAAAAAGACCTTGCTGGGGGTCTTAATATTGAGAATTCACGAGACGCGAATTAAGCTTCAGTTGTTTCATCGTCAAAAGCGATTTGAACGTTCTTTGTCAGAACATCGGTATAACTGTAGGAGACCCGTTCAAATGCGTTTTCTTGTTGATCTAAATCTACAACAAATACGGAACGGTAAGTTTCTTTTAACACACCGTGGCGTTCAGTTGTCTTCTTGCGGCCGGCCTGGGCAACGACCTTCATGCGTTGGCCGATCCGTGAGTCAAGTTTATCTTTAATTGCAGCTAGTGAAATTGGCATTGAGAATCCTCCTCATGAAAGACACTATACTAGCTTTTCACAAAAAAGTCAACATTATATCACAAGGTTTTCTAATGTGCAACAATTTTATAACAGAACAATCTAGAGTAAATCAGCCTGATGACATGCATCCGTCAGCGTGATAAATTCATCGACCGTTAGCCGTTCTGCCCGGATCTTCGGGTCAATGGCCGCAATCTCAAGTGCCTGCTGAATTGCCGTCTTGGTGTCAGGTTGCTTACCAAATAAACTTTGCAGATTGTTCCACAAATTCTTTCGGCGATGAGCAAACCCAGCTTTGACCACCTTGAAAAAGGCTGCTTCGTCAAATGGTACGTGGGTCCGTGGTGGTAACGCCGTCAACTTCACAATTGCTGAATCAACGTTCGGCGCTGGGACGAAGACGGTCCGCGGAACGACCATCGCCATTTCAGCAGCCATCCGACACTGGACCGCAATCGTCAGCGCCCCATAAGCTTTTGTCCCTGGTTCCGCTGCTAACCGGTCAGCGACTTCTTTTTGCATCATGACCACGATGTTTTCAAAGGCAACGTCGCCCGCCAATAGGTTCATCAGAATTGGCGTTGTAATGTAATAAGGTAAGTTGGCGACTAGCTTCAACGGCCGCTCGTTATCTAAATGTTCACTGATCATCGCGGCCAGGTCAGCCTTCAAAATATCTTGGTTAACGACCGTTACATTGTCATAATCCGCTAGCGTTTCATCCAAAATTGGCAGTAACCGATCGTCAATTTCAAACGCCAAGACATGGTGGGCTGCACGGGCCAAATATTCAGTCAACGCACCAATCCCCGGGCCGATTTCAATCACATTATCTTTGGCGCCAATGTCCGCCGTTGCAACAATGTTGTGTAAAACGTTCTGGTCAGTCAAAAAGTTCTGCCCCAGACTCTTTTTAACTTGTAATCCATACGTGTGCATAATGGCCCGCGTGCGGGCGGGATTAGCAATATCTAAATCTCTACTCATAGTTACTCCTCTGTCGTCAGTTGATCCACCGCCGCCCAAAAATCAGCGGGCTGAATCTGAAATAGTTGCAGGCGTTTGGGTAATTGCTTCCCATTCACGTAGCCAATACCGAGCCGCTCGCCGAGTTGTTCACGCCGTTTACGGGCAGTCGGGCCCGCCAACAAACCGGCCTGAATCAGGTCATGTTGCGTGATCAACGGTTGAGCCTCATCGACTTGTTCGGTATACAAATGGACAAGTGCGGCTTGAATTGCCGCTGGACTCGCATGTTCCACGCCCAGACTGCCACCCGCCTTAGTTGGTACGCCCGCTTTACGCGGCAAAAAGGCGTGTTTGACCCCCGGAACGGCTGCCGAAATCGTCTTGCGAATCCGCTCCCCTGAAAAATCTGGGTCGGTAAACACGATCACGCCCCGACTTGCCTGTAACGTCTTAATCTGGGCCAACGTCGCTTCTGAGATGGCTGAGCCATTCGTTTCCAATGTATCTGCATCAACGGCGAGGGCCAGACGTTTCGTGTCATCCTTGCCTTCGACGACGATTACTTCTTTAATCTTCTTCAATCTTAAAAAATTCCTCTGCATTTTGATAAGTTTGCGCCGCAATGGCTTCCGGCGTCATTTCACGTAACTTGGCAATCGCTTCAACCACATAGCGCGTGTACCCGGGTTCGTTCTGCTTGCCACGGTATGGTTCCGGCGTTAAATAAGGGGCATCCGTCTCCACTAGCATTGAATCCAAAGGCGTCTGTTTGACGGATTCGTGGACTTCATGGGCATTCTTGAAGGACGCTACCCCACTGTAAGAGATGTGCATGCCTAAATCCAAGAAGCGTTTCAGCCATTCCGGATCACCATTAAAACTATGCATGACACCACCCGTATCACGAATGTCAGCCGCCTTCAAAATCTTGTACGTATCTTCGAAAGCATCCCGGTTATGCACAGAAATCGGCAGTTGCATGTCTTTGGCAATCGCGACTTGGCGTGCAAACACCTTTCGTTGCACGTCTTGTGGCGACGTATCCCAATGATAGTCCAGGCCAATCTCACCCAACGCAACGACTTTTGGCTGTTGTAGCTGGTCAATCAAGACTTTTTCCGCTGCCTGATCATAATTCTTGGAATCTTCTGGATGCCAGCCCACGATGGCGACGAGCTGTGGATAGGTCTCCGCCAGTTTAATCGCATCGGCGTTCAGTTGTGTATTCGAACCAACGATTGCCATCCGCGTCACGTCAAGGTCAGCCGCCTGTTGCAAGTAACGCGGCACTTCCTGGATGAATTCTTCACTATTTAAATGGGTATGAGAATCAAAAATCCGCATGTAATAACCCCTTTTCGACTTTTGTTATCTTAGTTGATTTTACCATGGGACGCAAGTTTTCGGAAAAGATGCTGGTAATTCTAAAATAAAAAAGCCCGGGTTCCCCCAGGCTTTCAAACACAATTAATGACGTACACGTCGCCAATACAGCTCCGCGTACACCACCGTCATCACGACGACCACACCTAACATGTATACGGGCAATGCCACGATACTACCGTTGTGGAACCAACTCATTAGGTACGTTAGCACACTCACTAGCAGATAATAACCCAAGCTAAACCAGCCACTGGCACTACCCATCACCGTCTCATAGCCAATCAATGCACGATTCAACGCATTCGGCAAGGTGATGTTCAGACCTAAGAAGGCCAAAAAAATCCCAATCAGCATTCCAATGATGTGATTGCCAACAGCGCTCATCACCAAGCCAACCGTCGCTACTAAACTCAATCCCAAGCCACTTAAAGCAACCTGCATTGGTGACCAATAGTTGACAAGCCAATTCACTAGCAACGCACCCAGCAGACTGGCCGTAGCTAAGACTAAACCGAGACTACCGTATTGCACAGCACTAAAGCCAAAGTACGTTTCAAATATAAACGGCGCTTCAGCGTAATAACTAAACAAAATACCATTAATACCACTAATCAATAAACCGTAACACCAGACCACGGGATCGTGCAACAATCGTGAAACGATAGCACTTTGTTGCCGCCAAGAGGCCACTTTGACCGCTTCTGGCCGAGTCTCCGGTAAGCAACAACCTACGTACAGCAGTATTGCGACTGCCATCATGCTCAAGATAGAGAAGACATGCTGATAGCCGAACACAGTCTGGACGCCACCTCCGATGAGTGGTCCGAGGGCGGGCGATAGTGCCATGGCTGCACTCACCTTAGCAAATATTTTTGCACCAGAAACACCTGTAAAACTTTCACGCATAATGGTCTGTGTCACAACCGAACCAGCACTAGCACCGAAAGCTTGAATCAAGCGGCAAACCAATAACCAAGTAAAGCTTGGACTCAGATATAACCCTAAATTACCAATCAAATAAAAGGCTAATCCACCTAACATGGCATCACGTCGCCCGCGATAGTCAGCATATTCCCCCCAAAAGAGCACCCCAACTGCAAAAGCCACAAAGTAACTGCTCATGGTTAGTTGGCTGTGGCTGGCGCTAACGTGCATTGCCTGACTGAGTGCTGGCAAGATTGGCGTAAAAATTGATTCACTGATTTGCGGGAATCCCACTAATGTGATTAACAGTAATAATGATGGCACTTGTTTTTGGACGTTTTTCATTTAATTAAGTCTCCTAAATTTAATTAATTTGCGGAAAAACGTCCTTTTCCATCTACGGAGACGCATACGAGAATCTGTTCATACTTCATATGTTCTCACCTCATTTCTCGTTCGTACTACTGTACGGGAGATTAACCCATTTGTCAAAAACAACTGAAATAACAATTGAATTACAAACAAAAAATCGAGCTCACTGTTTCAGTGCGCCCGATTTTTATTCAACATCTAGTTTTAATTACGAAATCAATGATCCGTTGACCATATTATCTGGCACGGTGATCAATTGGACCTTACCGTCGTGTTCCGCAGACAATAACATGCCTTGGCTCATCTCACCACGTAACTTCCGTGGTTTCAAATTACCAACAATGACAACTTTCTTACCAATCAATTCTTCTGGTTCTGGATACCACTTGGCAATTCCAGACAGAATCTGACGGTGGTCAGCGTCACCTGCATCTAGCCGGAATTGGAGGAGCTTGTCAGCACCCTTCAACTTCTGGACCGTGATAACTTCCGCAACTTTTAGTTCGACCTTATCAAAATCATCAATACTGATTTCTGGTTTGGTCAAGTTTAAGTTAGTTTCGGCTGGATTCCAACCTTGTTCGACTTCAGCTTCATGCTTAGCAGCTTCCATTGCTTTACGTCCCTTCTGCTTGTCGGACTTCGTCATCTTAGCCTTTAAGAAGGCAATTTCTTCATCCATATCAACCCGTGGGAAGATTGGTGTCCCCTTCGCAACGACTTGGGCTCCGGCTGGTAAATCAGCGAGTTGTAAGCCTTCGATTGCCAAAGTGTCCACATCTAAGCCCAATTGGGTGAAGATTTCCTTTGGCGCATGCGTCATTACTGGACTGATCAAGCTAGCGATAACTCGTAAACTAGCTGCTAAGTGGGCCATCACACTTGCCAACTTATCAGCGTCCGCCGCGTCGTCGCTCTTAGCTAATTGCCAAGGCGCCGTTTCGTCGATGTACTTGTTCGTCCGACTGACCAACTTCCAAACTTCACCGAGTGCATCGGATAAGTGCAAACTATCCATGCAAGCGTTGAAGTTTTCGATGGTTGTTGCTGCAGTGGCTTCCAAATCAGCGTCAAATTCAGTGACACCGGCCTTGAAAGCAGGGAGTTTGCCATCTTCGTACTTATTGATCATGGCAATCGTCCGGTTCAATAAGTTACCTAAGTCGTTGGCCAAGTCATAGTTGACCCGCGCCACGAAGTCTTCAGGTGTAAATAAGCCATCGTTCCCATAAGGCATGGCCTTAACGAGATAATAGCGCAGTGCATCGAGACCATAGCGTTCGACCAAGGTTTCAGGATAGATAACATTACCCTTCGACTTGGACATCTTGCCATCCTTCATCAGTAACCAGCCGTGGCCGAAGACCTTCTTTGGTAATGGTAAGCCGAGTGCGTGTAAAATGATTGGCCAGTAAATCGTATGGAAACGCACGATTTCTTTACCAACCATTTGGACATCAGCGGGCCAGAACTTGTTGAATAAGTCCTCTGAATCACCCGTTGCATAGCCTAATGCGGTGATATAGTTCGTCAATGCGTCGATCCACACGTAGACCACGTGCTTAGGATCACTCTTAACGGGCACGCCCCAAGTAAAGCTGGTCCGTGAAACCGCTAAGTCTTCCAGACCAGGCTTGATGAAGTTGTTGATCATTTCAGTCATCCGATTGCTTGGTTCGATAAAGTCAGGATGTTTCTGATAGTAATCTAACAACCAGTCCGCATACTTGCTCATCTTAAAGAAGTAGGACTGTTCCTTGACCAATTCGACTTCGTGGCCGCTTGGTGCTTTCCCACCAATCACTTTGCCGTTATCATCGCGGAAGACTTCAGCTAACTGTGTCTCAGTGAAGTATTCTTCATCGTCAACTGAGTACCAGCCTTCATATTCACCGAGGTAAATATCGCCATTCTTCAACAAGCGGTCAAAGATTTCTTGAACCGCGCGTTCGTGATAATCATCCGTCGTCCGGATAAACTTGTCATTAGAGATTTCGAGTAATTTCCATAAATCTTTAATTTGTTTAGCCATCCCATCAACGTATGATTTAGGATCAGTATTCAATTTTTCTGCTTTTTCTTCAATCTTCAGGCCGTGTTCATCTGTCCCGGTCAAGAAATAGACATCGTAACCCATCGCCCGTTTGTACCGTGCAAGCGTATCACACGCAATGGTCGTATATGAGTTACCGATATGTAATTTCCCCGAAGGATAATAAATCGGCGTCGTAATGTAATAAGTTGGTTTTGTTTCTGCCATGACGTAAGTTCCCTTCAAACTGGTTTTGATCAATCGTTAAACATGTCTTTATTTTAAAAATCCATGAACAAATCACACCGTGTGCCAGACGATCGTATTTATCCAAAATAACACACGCTAGACACAATGTGTAGAATCTCTTATATTGTATCATATTTCCTCTGCAGATTAAGAAACGATAACAAAAGAGTTGCTCAGACCACTAAGACCTTAGCGCAACGACTGCTGAGCCGGACGCTAAGGTCTTAATCATTATCGCAATTCTTCAGTTCAAAAGCGGCCAGCTTAGACCCGCTGGAAGCAGTGCGAGTTAGCATAAATCTGCAGTGTTGATCTCGTCCTAGTCCGGCTTCCAGGAATTTCTGACAACGCTGGAACGCGATGGACACAGATTTAAGCCGAAAGCCCACGTCTTAAATACTGGTCTTCCACTAACCAAGCACAAAACGCTTGCTAAGTGGAATTTCATCGCTGAGCATTGTCAGAAACACCTTCCAGCCGGGGATGGTATTCGCAAGGCAGACATTTGCGGACCCAACTTTTTGTTAGATTAGTCGTTGATTCCACAGTACAGGGTCATTTTGACATTCAACTGTCAGACTAGTCTCTAATGATAGCTAAGCTTCCTAACCCATGGTTTAACTTTTCTAATCAGCGGCTTCACGGAACTTACCAGAACTTTCTCTGATCGTTTGAGATAGCAAAGTCTCAAATTATAAACGAAGGTAATTTTATCAACTAAATTCAAGACTAATGTCCGTTGAATCTTGCGAATAAAATTTAACTGATTTTTTCAGTGATTAAGTGTGATAAAGCATTATTGAGGCCAATTAAAAGTTTGCTTGAAGGACCAGTCATTTAATATCCAGTGGTCAATTGTACCCAGATAGGTGGCCGTTCATCTGCCATTCGAGCGGGTTCCCGACTGTCCGGGCTGCCGGACAATGCTCAAGGGCGAAATTC
>NZ_JAGYGS010000065.1:0-17372 GCF_018991185.1 Lactiplantibacillus sp. 7.2.4 | reverse complement strand
AAATTACAAGTTTAATCCAACCAGGACCGAGAAATCTCATAATAGCAGCAAAAAAGGCTAAGGAACAGGAATCCACAGAGGCATCACACATATGTTTCAAAAACAGATTCAAAGCGTCTTACAAGTTACCATATAAGGGTTATGTTGGATGATCACCATAATATTCTTAAAATTGATTGACCATTTGGCCGATAAAAAACATGATAGAGACTATCATGGAACCCTCTATCAAAAGGTAAATGAAAAATCTTGAATTGCAGTCAATAGGTGAGATCGCTTCTTGGACTTCAATTGTAAATCAACAAATGCGGTGTTATATTTGATGATAGATTGTATTTAATAGCGTTAGTTAAAACGTGTTTTAATCTTGTTAAAATTTTGGAGAGTGAATGATGGATCAAACAGTAAGTTTTGACTTTTTTATCCGGCTTGTTCGTAAATACTGGCTTACAATCGTTAGTTTTACAGTGGCGGGATTAATAGTTGCCGCAGGGTTGACCTTCTTTGTAATTACACCTAAGTACCAATCAAGTGTCCAGATTTTGGTTAACCGTAAAGACACTAATGCCGCTACTGAGTATGCTGGGCAGCAGGCTGATATTCAGATGGTTACGACCTACAAGGAATTAATTGCTGGACAAGTGGTTTTAAAACCAGCTAAGCAACAATTAAGCAAACGTTATGGCATTGAGCGCTCACTAAGCACACTAAAAAGTGAGGTTAGTGTGACAAGTACGGCTAACTCACAAGTTTTCTCAATCTCAGTGACTGATACTAATGCGAAAGCTAGTGCGACGATTGCCAATCAAATTGCTCGTAGTTTTAAGAACCAAGTGCAAAAGATTATTAAAGTTAACAACGTCACGATTGTTGCTCCAGCCGAAACGCCAAATGGTGCGGTATCACCGAAAAAACCTCTTAATATGTTGGTTGGGTTAGTTGCAGGATTGTTACTAGGATTTGCTTATGCAGCGATTCGGGTGCTCACTGATCGTCGCGTTCACGACGCTGATTTCTTAACTGATGAATTAGGATTGACTAGTTTAGGCTTGGTTAACCATCAACATCACTATTCAATGAAGAAACAGGCCTTGAATCTGAATGGTGGCTATCATACGCATAATGATCGAACATCGTCACAAGCGATGAAACGAGTTTAGGAGGGTGTTAGATGTTTAAACGTAAAGAACAGAATATAACGACTACGGCACCAATTAATCTCACGACGATTAATGAACCCACGTCGGTCATTACTGAGCAGATTAAAACAATTCGAACCAATATCAATTTTGCGGCTACTGACAAAAATTTACGAACTTTAATGGTGACTTCATCGATGGGTGGTGAAGGTAAGTCAACGGTAAGTTGTAACTTGGCGGTGGAATATGCTAAGGAAGGGATGCAAGTTTTATTGGTCGATGCTGATTTACGGCGACCAATGATTCACACGACGTTCGGGCTTGAAAATCATAAGGGATTAAGTTCATGGTTGGCTAATCAAATGGACAATGTGAATGATGCAATTCATCCCGTTATTGGTAACTTATTTGTGATGACGAGTGGTCCTAAGCCACCGAATCCCGCGGAACTGTTAGGAAGCAACAAAATGACAGAATTCTTAACTTCGGCAACACGTAAATTAGATTTGGTGATCGTTGACGCACCACCAATTTTGCCGGTGACTGACTCACAATTGCTTGCTAATAAAGTTGATGGCACGGTCTTAGTTGTTCGCCAAGGTGTAGCCCAAAAAGCAGCGGTTCGTGATGCTGTTAATTCGTTGAAAAAATCTCAAGCCAATATTCTGGGCGCAGTACTGAATGATGTTCGCGATGGTTCGCACCATGGCTATTACGGCTATAGTAGCGGTTATGGGTACTACAGCGATGAAGATAAATAATTTAGTTGACTTACATTGCCACATCTTACCAGCCATTGATGATGGTTCGCCTTCCTTAGAAGCGTCATTGGAATTAGCACGGCAGGCAGTTGCTGACGGGATTCGCTATATTTTAGCGACACCACATCATATGGATCGACACTATCTCAATCATGCAGGTGATGTGTCTGCGGCGGTTAAGGCATTTCAAGCAGAGCTAGATGCAAATGATATTCCGTTAACCATTTTTCCTGGTCAAGAGGTACATCTAAATGGTCAGTTGATGGAAAATGTTGATGATTTGTTGGGCATAGATGCCAGTAGACACTATTTACTGTTGGAACTTCCTCACGAGATGGTACCAAGTTATTTGGATGAAATGATTTTTCAATTGTCTTGTGAGGGGATTACCCCAGTTATTGCACACCCTGAACGGAATGCTCAAATTATTGCTGAACCGCAACGATTATACAAGTTGGTCGAGGATGGGGGCTTGGCACAGGTTACGGCCACGAGTTTAGTTGGTGCTTTTGGGGAACAAGTCCAACGTACTGCAAAAGAATTCGTTAAGTGTGGTTTGGTTCAGGTGGTCGCGTCGGATGCGCATACGCTGAAAAATCGTGGCTTTGCAATGACGAAGGCCTACGAAGTATTAAATGAAATGAATTCGAAATATCCTGAACGTTTTGCAACCAACGCTCGGAATTTGCTGAATGGTGAGCAGATTGCTATTGGAAGAGTGGTAGTGCCTGAAAAGCAGAAAAGGTTTTGGCTGCTTTAAGACAGATTGTTTAATTAGCCGTAAGGGTTGTCCGTATGATAATGCGCCAATGGAATCCTTTCACGCTTCCCTCAAAAAGGAATGTGTTTATCCAGTGCCGGTCTTTGAAGATTATGAAACTGCCGCTGCCGTCCTTTTTGAATATGTGCATGCTTTCTACAATAGGAAGAGAATTCATAGTTCACTGGGCTACCAGACCCCCTTACAAGTTGAAATTGCAACACTTACGAGCCAAATGGCCGCCTGATTTAATGCTTTCCAGGGTTCAAATAAGTTATTAATCGCGATTAATGATTTATTTGAGCTGTGGAAGGTAAACGCGGTTCTGAATGTCTCTTAAAATCTGTCTCAAATATTGACTTCAATCCAGTTGTTCGCTGATGAAACTAATCGCTACTTGATGTTGGAGCTTCCACACGGTGAAGTACCGGAATACACGAACCAAATGATTTTTGAACTACAAGCAGCGGGCATCACACCAGTAATTGTTCATCCAGAGCGGAATCATGGTATTCAAAAAAAGCCCGAGTTGCTCTATGATTTCGTGGCTAGTGGTTGTTTAACGCAAATTACCGCTAGTAGCTACTTAGGCGTTTTTGGTTCCGAGGTCGAAGACTTTACGCAACGGATCATTGATGCCGGCTTAGGCTTTGTTTTTGCCTCAGACGCACATAACTTAAAGGGCCGTAATTTTCGTATGCAGAAAGCTTTCGCTAAGCTAGAGCAGCATAATGGGGCGGAAATGGTCACTTGGGTGCAAGATAACGCTAAAAAAATCATTAATGGCGATGACTTGGAACCGAGTGAGTACCACTATATTAAAGAGAAAAAGAAGTTTTGGTTGTTTAGATAATAGTGTTTTAACTTGGAGGAATAAGAATGAGTCGGCAGGCTAAAAAAATGATTCTAATGTTGGTGGATGCAATTTTAATTGCATTAGCTAACGGAATAGCGTTTTATTTTGTGGATCATTATGTTACATTGTCAGGTCTTTACCTTGTTGCAACGATAATCGTAGAAATCCTCTTATATCTGGTAGTTGCTAATGGTGGTCGGGTTTTTTCAAAAATTAATCGTTATACCAGCATTAAGGAAGTTGGTTCGATTGCTTTGGCAGTTACTGGTGCTTACTTAGTAACTGGAATCGGATTGACAATTTTAGGAATCAGCTATAGCTTACGCCATTTAGTATTAACATATTTATTTGCTATTATGTTTATTTCTGGTAGTCGTTTAGCTTGGCGTTATTATGTTGAGTATCGGTTGCATCGTCGTGGTTTACAGGCTAGCCGGCTAATTCCAACCTTAGTTGTTGGGGCTGGTGATGGTGCTAGCGTGCTACTTTCTCGGTTGGCTTATGATCAGCCTAATGTGAACGTTATTGGTTTAGTCGATGATGATCCTAATAAACAGAATACTTGGTTACATGGTGTTAAAGTGCTTGGTGGTTTGAAGGATTTACCTAGTTTGATTCGTAAAAATGAAATTGAACAAGTTACAGTTGGTATTCCAACTTTACCACCAGCTGGTTATGAGAAAATAATGAATTCATTAAAAGACACAAAAGTAACGGTTAACCGGATGCCGAAACTCAATGACATTTTGCTTGATCGCAGTAATGTGGGTCAATTGGAAGATATTGATGTAACTGATTTATTGGAACGACCAGAAGTTAAATTAGATATGAATCAAATCTCCGATCGAATTACAGATAAGGTGATTATGGTTACTGGTGCTGGTGGATCGATTGGTTCTGAAATTGTACGTCAAGTATCTAAGTTCCGACCGAAACAAGTACTTCTACTAGGACATGGTGAAAATTCAATTTACATGATTAATCGAGAAATGCGTAAAACTTATCCGGATCAACATATTGATTTTGTGCCTTTGATCGGTGATGTACAGGATCGTAAGCTAATGTTCTCTCTAATGGCTAATTATCGGCCTAATATTGTCTACCATGCAGCAGCACATAAACACGTACCACTGATGGAATATAATCCTCACGAAGCAGTGAAAAATAATGTGTTCGGTACGAAGAACGTTGCTGATGCTGCTAAAGCCGCAGATGTGGATACCTTTGTTATGGTTTCAACCGATAAGGCAGTTAATTCTTCCAGTGTAATGGGATCAACTAAGCGTATGGCCGAAATGATCGTAACTAGTGAGAATGAACCAGGTAAGACTAAATTTGCAGTTGTTCGTTTTGGCAATGTTTTAGGCAGTCGTGGAAGTGTTGTTCCGTTATTTAAACGACAAATTAAAGCTGGTGGACCGTTGACCTTAACTGATCGGCGAATGACGCGGTACTTTATGACAATTCCTGAAGCTAGTCGTTTAGTGATTCAAGCAGGAGCACTATCTAATGGTGGTGGCCTATTCATTCTTGATATGGATAAACCAGTTAAAATTCTTGATTTAGCCAAAAAAGTTATTCGCTTATCTGGTCATACCGAAGAAGAGATTGGCATCAGAGAGGTCGGTATGCGCCCAGGTGAAAAATTGTATGAAGAATTAGTCACTGACGCTGAAGCGACAAATAAAAAAGTCTATGATAAGATTTCGTTAGGACACGTTACACAGTATAATACAGATAAAATCATTGAATTTGCCAATCATTTGTTAACGTTAGATGATCAGCAATTACAAAAAGAAATTGTTACTTATTCAAATCAGCATAATGGTCAAGAAAAACTAGAAGGGAAAACGGAAGGAGCCAATTAAAATGTATGCACACTATATAAAACGAATCATCGATTTTATGCTGGCATTGTTGGGGTTAATTATTTTATCACCACTTTATTTGGTAATTATTATTGCTATCAAGCTTGATTCTAAAGGACCAGTGTTATTTGAACAAGAACGAATGGCACAACATAAGCAAACGTTTAAAATCTATAAGTTCAGAACAATGCGTACAGATACTCCACATAATATGCCAACTCACATGTTGGCTCACGCTGATAGTTTTATTACACCAGTCGGTAAATTTCTGCGCAAAACAAGTCTTGATGAATTACCGCAACTGTTAAATATTATCAAAGGTGAAATGAGTATTATTGGTCCTCGTCCCTGCCTAATGAATCAAACTGATTTAATCATTGAGCGCGATAAATATGCCGCTAATGATGTTAAACCAGGATTGACTGGGCTTGCTCAGATTAGTGGTCGTGATGAGTTACCGATTCCAGTAAAGGCTAAGTATGATGGTGACTATTGTCAAAAAATCACATTTATTGGGGATATTAAGCTATTTTTTGAAACTACTATTTCTGTACTTAAACATGACGGTGTCAAAGAGGGGAAAACTGTCAGTCCTCGCAAGGAGTCGTAATCAATGAAAAAAGTACTAATAACGGGTAAAAATAGTTATATTGGTCAGAGTTTTAAATCTTACGTGGAAGCAAACTATCCATCTGAAATTCAGGTGGATAGTATTTCTGTACGTGGAGATGCTTGGCGAGAGTATGATTTTTCTAGGTATGATGCAGTATTACATGTGGCGGGAATTGCGCATGTTTCTGCTGACCCTAAGATGGAAACTGAATACTACAAGGTTAATCGTGATTTAACAATAGCGGTCGCAAAGTTGACCAAACAAAGTGGCGTTCGCCAATTTGTTTTTATGAGCAGTATGATCATTTACGGTGAGAAAAGGGGAATCGATTCATTAACGATCATTGATCGGGCAACAAAGCCTGAGCCTATTGATTTTTATGGACGCAGTAAATTAGAAGCAGATCTAGGGGTACAAAAACTTGCAGATGATAAGTTTAATGTGGTTTCTGTTCGGACACCAATGGTTTTTGGTCCACAAAGTAAAGGAAACTTTCCGTTATTAGTTAAAGTTGCTAAAGTTTCGCCTATCTTTCCTAAAATTAATAATCAACGTAGCATGATTTATATTAATAATTTGGCAGAATTTTTGGCTAAAACGATTCTAAATAATATATCGGGTATTTATTTTCCACAGAATCAAGAACCGTTATCGACCTTAGCCATTGTAAAAATAATTCGTACTCAATTACATAAACCACTAATTGTAATTTCATTATTTAATCCCTTGTTGCGTCTTTTGGGTAGGAGATTTCGGGTTATTGATAAGGTGTTTGGGAGTAAAACTTACCAACAAGATAGTTCAATTCCGTTCAATTATCTTGTCGTTGACAATGCAGAGTCAATCCGGAGGAGTGTAGAGCATAGTTGAAGCGTATTTTAATTGTAAGTCAGTATTTTTATCCCGATACATTTAAAATCAATGAAATTGCGGTTGAATTAGTTAATGCTGGCTATAAAGTTGATGTTGTTACTGGTCTGCCTGATTACCCATCAGGAATTATTCCTACTGCATATAAAAAAGGTAAAAAACGAAATGAAAACTATCGTGGAGTAACTATACATCGTGTATCTACAGTAGCACGTAAGAGTGGCCCAATCTTTAGGGCGCTCAATTATCTATCATTTGCTATTAATGCTGCAAGGTATATTAAAAGCATTAAAAATAATTATGATAATGTTTTTGTGTACCAAGTTTCACCCGTTACTATGATTTATCCTGCGCTAAAAGCAACCGGAAGAAAAGTTGTGTATTGCATGGACATTTGGCCGGAAGCTGTCAAAGCAATGCACATTAACGAATCCAACCCCATTTACGGAATTATTCATAAAATAAGTTCTAATTTATATAACAGCGTTGATAAAGTAGCGGTATCTTCGTATTCTTTTATCGATTATCTGATTGATGAAAATTCAGTTCCATTAAATAGAATGACCTATTTACCACAGCATTCAGATGATATGATTCTGGCGGATTCTGATAATTTAACAAAACTATTGAAGGATGATCAAAAGTTTCACTTTATCTTTACAGGTAATATAGGAAACGTTCAAGATGTTGAAACTATTATTCGAGCCGCTAGTCAGGCCAAAAAGTCGAATGAATTTGTAATTGATATTGTAGGTGACGGTTCAAATTATTCTAATATGCAATTCTTAGCGAAGAAATTAAAAGCTAAAAATATTGTTTTTCATGGTCGCCAACCATATAGTTTAATGGCTCAGTATTACTACGAATCAGACTGCTGTCTACTGACTCTACGTAATGATAATAAAATTGGTTTAACCATTCCTGCTAAGTTGCAAGCGTATATGTCTAGTGGTAGACCTATCTTAGCTGCATTAGAGGGCGATAGTAGAAAGATTATTAACGAGGCTCAGTGTGGTAAAGTCGTTCATGCTAGTGCGATAAGGGAATTGGCCGATGAAATGGATAATTTTTTAAATTATTCTAAAACAGAGTTGGCAGATATGGGAAAAAATGCGCGAAATTACTATCTGAACAATTTTACAATGAAGGAATTTATTACTAACTTAATTCGTATATTTGAGGGAGAAATTGAAAATGGAAACTAGTTTTTTTGAAGATAAGATTTTATTGATTACAGGTGGTACTGGTTCCTTTGGTCAAGCAGTGTTACGCCACTTTTTAGATAGTGGGTTAAAGGAAATTCGTATTTTTTCACGGGATGAAAAAAAGCAAGACGATATGCGTCGATACTATCGCAATGATAAGATCAAATACTATATAGGTGATATTCGTGATCGCGATAGTTTGGAGGCTGCAGTGCCAGGCACTGATTTTATTTTTCACGCTGCCGCAATCAAAGAAGTACCTTCAGCTGAATTCTTTCCCATGCAGGCAGTTAAAACAAATATTGTCGGGACTGAAAATGTGTTAACAACTGCAATCAAGCATGGTGTTAAAAAGGTGATCTGTCTGTCAACTGATAAAGCTGCTTATCCAATCAATGCAATGGGAATCTCTAAAGCAATGATGGAACATATTTTCGTTGCTAAATCACGTAATATAGATCCAGAAAAAACTTTGATGTGCGGTACTCGTTATGGTAATGTCATGGCTTCACGTGGGAGTGTTATTCCGTTATTTATCAATCAAATTAAAAATGGAGAGCCAATTACAGTTACTGAAGGGGAAATGACCCGGTTCATGATGAATCTAGATGAAGCAGTTGATTTGGTAATGTATGCTTTTCAACATGCGCAACAAGGCGATATTATGATTCAGAAGGCACCTGCTGCAACAATCAATACTTTAGCTAAAGCAATTATGGAATTATTTGATGTTGATCAACCAATTCAACACATTGGAGTACGACATAGTGAAAAGATGTATGAAACCTTATTAACTAAAGAAGAAGCTGCTCGGGCAACTGATATGGGCGATTTTTATCGTATTTCAGCTGACAATCGTGACTTGAATTATGAAAAATATTTCGATGAAGGTAATAAAGAAGCAGTTACCTTTACTGAATATAATTCCGATAATACTGATCGATTGACTGTTAAACAAATGAAACAAAAATTATTAGAATTGCCATTAGTACAGGCAGAATTGAAAGCGTGGAAAGAAAGTAAATGAAAATATTAGTAACTGGTGCTGACGGCTTTGTTGGCAAGAATTTAATTGCGCAATTAGCAAATGAGAATTTCAAAAATGTTGTTAAATTTACTCGTCATAATTCAGTTAGCGAACTAACCAAATTAACAGCTGATGTTGATTTTGTTTTTCATTTAGCAGGGGTCAATCGGCCTGAAACTAATACTGAGTTTTATGAGGGTAATACTGACTTAACACGATCATTAGTTGAGGCATTGGAGCATAATGAAAATTATGTACCAATTGTATTATCGTCATCAATTCAGGCGCGTTTAAATAATGATTATGGTTTGAGTAAAAAGGCAGCTGAAACTATTGTATTTAATTATGGCGAAAAGCATGACATACCAGTATTTGTTTATCAATTTAAAAATCTGTTTGGTAAATGGAGCCGCCCCAACTACAACAGTGCTATTGCGACGTTTGCGTATAATCTAACACATGATCTTCCAATTAAAATAAATGATCCAGATGCAAAACTTGAATTAAGCTATATTGATGATGTGATTACTGAATTCATCTATGCATTAAAAAATAATACCGCTCATAGAGAGGGTAAATATAGTATTGTACCAATTACTTACTCAACAACTGTTGGTGAAATTGCTAATAAATTAACTGCATTCAACAATAATCGGCAAAGTTTGATTATGCCATCTTTAAAAAATAAGCTCGATCGTGATTTATATGGAACTTATCTTAGCTATTTGGATGAAGATAATTTTTCGTACAATCTAAAGAAAAATGAAGATAATCGCGGCTGGTTGGCTGAATTTATTAAGTCAGAAGACAATGGGCAGATTTTTATTTCAACAACCAAGCCAGGTATTACTCGGGGCAATCATTGGCATAATACTAAAGTTGAAAAATTCTTAGTTATTCAGGGTCAAGGGTTACTGCAATTCCGTAAAATAGGGACCGATAAAGTAATTGAATATAAGGTGTCAGGAGACACACCAGAACCAGTTGATATTCCTGTCGGTTATATTCACAATATTAAAAATATCGGTGACGATACGATGATTACATTATTTTGGGCTTGCGAAATTTTTGATTCAGAAAATCCAGATACTTATTATGAGGAAGTTTAATTCATGAAAAAATTAAAGGTAATGACCGTTGTTGGCACACGTCCAGAAATTATTCGTTTATCCGCAGTAATTAACAAATTAGATGCTTCTGAATCGGTTGAACAGATTCTAGTTCATACCGGCCAGAACTATGACTACGAATTAAATGAAGTTTTTTTTAATGATTTTCATTTACGCAAACCAGATTATTTTTTAGATGCTGCTAATGGTACTGCGGTTGAAACAATTGGTAATATTTTAGTTAAAATTGACCCAATTCTTGATGAAGTTACACCTGATGCTTTTTTAGTGTTAGGTGATACTAACAGTTGTTTAGCCGCAATTGCAGCTAAACGCAAGCACATTCCAATTTTTCATATGGAAGCTGGTAATCGCTGTTTTGATCAGCGTGTACCAGAGGAAACTAATCGCAAAATTGTTGATCACACGGCCGATATTAATTTGACTTATAGCGATATTGCACGTGAATATTTGTTGCACGAAGGCTTACCTGCTGATCAAATCATTAAGACTGGAAGTCCGATGTTTGAAGTTCTTGACTCACGAAAACAAGATATAAAAAACTCATCAATTTTAGAGGATTTAGGCATTGAAAAAGGTAAATACTTTATCGTCTCTGCGCATCGTGAAGAGAACATTAATTCTGAAGCTAATTTCTTAAAATTAGTTGATTGTCTGAACATGATTGCTGAAAATTATCAGTTACCGATCATCATCAGTACGCATCCACGAACGCGCAAAATGATTGAAGCTAAACATATTGAATTTAATGCCTTAATTCGGGAAATGAAACCAATGGGTTTTAATGATTATAACAAGCTACAAATGAATGCTAAAGTGGCTCTGAGTGATAGTGGTACTATAAGTGAAGAATCTTCTATTTTAGGATTTAAGGCGCTTAATTTACGTGAGGCGCATGAACGTCCGGAAGCTATGGAAGAAGCTTCAGTTATGATGGTTGGTGTTAACAAAGAGCGCATCATGCAAGGTTTAAAAGTTCTAGAGACACAAACACCGACTACCTTACGACGCGTATCTGATTACTCGATGCCTAATGTTTCCGATAAAGTTTTGCGAATTATTTTGTCGTACACGGATTATATTAATAGGGTGGTGTGGGATAAGTGAGAATTGTAGTTAATGACATTGCTGCTTCGGAAGGGGGGGCAATGACTGTTCTGAAAGATTTTTATACAGATATTGTAAAAAATCATGTAGATATTGAATGGATTTTTTTATTAGGTGATAATTACTTACAAGAAACTAAGAATATTAAAGTATATACTTTTCCAGAAATTAAGCAAAATTGGTTTAAACGAATTAAATTTGAATTATATTCTGGGGCTAGAATTATAAACAGACTTGATGCAGATATCTACATTTCATTACAAAATACAGCTACTCTTGGTGTGAAATCAAAGCAATATGTATATTTTCATCAAGTTATTCCATATCAAACAACCGTTAAATTTTCTCTTTTTAGAAAAGAGGAATCTATTCTTTGGGTATATCAAAATATTGGAAGAAAAATTTATGATTTTTTATTTAAACATTCTGAGGCGAATATTATAGTGCAAAGTAGATGGCTAAAGCAGAGAATGAATAATTTTTTAGCTAATAATATTTTAATAAATAAGCCATCTATTTCCGCAAATATAACTACAAAGAATGAAAGATCGGATCGTACGAATCCCGTGCAATTCTTTTTCCCAACGTCTAATAATCCGTATAAAAATATAAATGTAATATTTAATGCTGTTGAAATTTTAAAAAAACAAAATATTACAAATTTTAAAGTGATTTTAACTATAGACGATATAAACCATCAGAATAATAATTATATTAATTGTATTGGAAAAATTAACAGGCAAAGTGTGTATGAATATTTGGCTAACTCAGTTTTAATTTTTCCATCACTTTTAGAAAGCTTTGGATTACCTTTGTTGGAAGCTGCAGATATAGGTACATATATACTTGCTGCGGACTTAGAATATGCACACGAGACTTTAGAAAACTATAAAAACGCCAAGTATTTTCCTCCTCAAGATGCCGAAAAATTAGCTGATTTGATGAAAGATATAATAAAAAATGGTACAGATAATATGCCAAGTAATACGATTGATAGTTATGGAAGGAAAACAGCAGATCTAATATTGGAGGATTATAATGAATAGAATAATTCGATTTGCTATTATTTTATTTTTTTCTGGTATTATTGGTGGATTCTTTTCAATTGGAAATTCCGTTTTTGTAATTCTTC
Source organism: Lactiplantibacillus sp. 7.2.4 (assembly GCF_018991185.1). Taxonomy (NCBI): domain Bacteria; kingdom Bacillati; phylum Bacillota; class Bacilli; order Lactobacillales; family Lactobacillaceae; genus Lactiplantibacillus; species Lactiplantibacillus sp. 7.2.4. The sequence continues at coordinate 4,904 of NZ_JAGYGS010000065.1, read as the reverse complement.
GGTATGTAACACCTATGCTGATTATAGCTCTATTTTCACTATCAAAAATGAAAACGACGATCAGTAAAAGTGAATCACAATTTATTTTTTTCTTTGGAATTACATTTTTCGTATACCCTATAATCATGATATTACTCAATATATATGATAAGGGACAAGAGAATATAATAATTAATTCACTGTACTATATATTAACGATGGTTTCATGCTTTTTTATTGCTAATTTTTACAAAAGTATTAGCAGAAAAGAATTTTTTAAGGATTTTGGACTGGTAGGCTTTTTGTTTTTAGCAATAGGGACTTTGATATTTAGAGATATTTCTTTAAATATTCCAACTCTTATAAATAATATGCTATCGAATGTAAGAACAGATCGATCTTATTTGGGATTCACAAATCCTAATCAAGTTGCTATTTTGGCAGCGCTAGTAATTATGACTATATTTCTTAGTGGATTAAATAAAACAAGTAAAATATTTATACTGATTTTCAGTAGTATTGTACTAGTTAATACTGGTTCAAGAAGTCCATTAGTATCGTTTTTACTGGCAGCTTTAATAATTTTTTTCATACAGGTTTTAAGAAAAAAAGTTTCAACATTCAATGGTATTTTACTGAAAATGCTTGTAATAGACATTTTAGTATGTGGCTTTGTCTATATTATTTATAATTTAATCGGGACTACTGTCAATTTTTATTATGCATTGGATACTTTTAGTACAAATAGAATTAGTCGACAAGTGGCTACTATTTCATGGCTGTTTGGTACGAGTAATTTAGTTTTTGGTTTAGGAATGTTTAATACATCATTTTTTTATTCACAGCCGGACTTTCTTTTCTTGCATACAGATAGTTATTATACTTATATTATTACAACTATGGGACTTATTGGTCTTTTATTGACTTTGATCTTGATAGCACTTGCGATACGAAAGGCTTTTGCTGTTGAGTCACGGACTTTATTATATATTATTTTATTTTGCGTGATCTATAGCTTCTTTGAAGCCACTTTATTCTTTCCGACCTCCATATTAACAGTTCTTTTGTTAGTTTCGTGCTTTTTAATTGATGAGAGAAAGGATAGTGAGTATTTAATTGAAAAATAAAACAATATCCAATGTGATTTTTAGTGCAGGCTATCAAATTTTAATTTTATTTGTCCCCTTAGTTACAACTCCCTATGTCACGAGAATTTTTTCCCCCAATCAAATTGGAATATATGCAGCTTCCCTTGCAATAGTCAGTTTTTTTGTAGTTGGGGCTGCTTTTGGTTTACCGTTATTTGGAAGTAGAGAAATTGCAAAAGCTACATTTGAAAAGCGTGATAGATTATTTTATGAATTTTTCTCTTTGCAATTTTTAACTTCGATTGGATTTTATGTAGTTTTTTTGATTATTGCTGTAATTTTTAAACTTTCTAAATATTATTATTTACAGTCATTGTTGATACTAGTCAATATTTTTGATGTATCTTGGTTTTATATAGGAATTGAAGAAATAAAACGTACGTTGTATAGGAATTTCTTAAGTAAAATTTTCACAATGGTTAGTATTTTTATTTTTGTGAAGACAAAAAATGATTTAAATATATATATAGGTTTAAATATTATGGGAATGTTATTGGGAAATTTGTTAATGATCTTTCAATTAAGAAGATTTATTAAGGCAAAATTTATATTTATATGGCCTGATTTTAACATGGCTAAAAGAAGTTGTGGTATTCTTATTTCACAAATGATTTCTAGTGCTAAGAGTTCATTTGATAGAATAATTTTGCTAGCTTTAACTGGGAGTAACTCGTTTGTGGGAATTTATGACCAGGGGAGAAAAATAATTAATATTATTATTGCTGTTTCTAATTCAGCAACAATTGCCTTGCTTCCAAAAATGACTAGCACTATGCAAGATAAAACTAATAAATATAAACTGAATTCTATGTTACAGAAAATAGTACCAGTTATATTTATTGGATCTATTTTTTTAGGAAGCAGTATTTACTTAAATGCAGCGAATTTTGTTAGTGTTTTTTTTGGTAAGGGTTACGGTGATGTAACAGAGGTTTTAAAAATATTTTCATTAGCTTTATTAGTACTCCCAATAAACTATTTCCTTTTGAACGGTATTATATTACCTAAATCACAAGATAAGCAATATCGAGAGATATTTATAGTAAGCGCAATTGTGTTATTCGTTGGGAATCTTGTACTGGATAAACCATTTGGATTCATGGGAGCTGCTGTTGCTTTTATAATTTCAGAATATACGATTTTCTTCTATATAATATTTTTATTAAGACGAGATCGTTCCATCGCTTTTTATTTGATACCGTTCATAACATCATTTTTTGATTATTTTTTCATTAATTTAACAAGTGAATTTTTGGTTAAAAGTATGAAATTATCGATTGACGGAATAATATTATTTTTATTAACTGCTGTTGTTACTAGTGTCTATTTTATTTTGGTACACATAATAATTTTAGCTGTATACAAATTAGTAAAGAAATAAATAATAATTTATTTATGGCTAATGAAAGTAGAGAATTTAAATGAAGGTAGCATTTATAACGTATTCAATGGCACCATATAGAACTAAACAATTTGAAGAAATTGTTAAAATAAATCATTTCGATTTATCGGTATACTATATTGGTCGTTCAGTGAAAACTAGAGATTGGAAAGTAGAGAATAGTAAGTTATTTAAGGAATATCATCTAACTGGGTATTTCAAACTTGGTAATCATTATTTGTTATACAAAGACGTTAAGCGTGTCGTTTTAGAGAACGATATTTTTTTGCTGGGGGGATATAACTCTACAGCCATGTTTATTTTTTTATTCTACATAAAAAAATATCATAAGAAAGCTATCTTTGTGATGGATGGTATTTCTCCGAAAAAATTAGCAGAGTCCTCAAGTATAAAATTTCTTGTTAAGAGTAAGTTTATTAGAAGAATGGATGGCTATTTTGTTAATGGTCAAGTATCTAGAAAATATTTAATTAAAAATTTTGATGTTAATCCGGATATGATATTCAATCAATACTTAACTGTTGATGTTGATAGAATTAATGCCCTTACAGCTCAAAATATAAAAAGAGAAATTAACAAGAAGTTCTTAATTTTATATAGTGGTAGGATTTTGCCACGTAAAAGGGTGTCTGATTTCCTGAAAGCAGCTAATTTAACGGGTATTAAGAATAATATTTCTATACTTATTGTTGGAAGTGGTAGTGAGAAATCTAATATACAGCAATTAGGTGAAAGCTTAAATCTTGATATATCTTTTATTCCATTTATTAAAAATCAAGATGATTTATTTAAAACTTATGGAAGGGCTGATTGTTTGGTACTGCCATCTGATGATGATCCTTGGGGGTTAGTTGTTAATGAAGCTGAAGCGGCACATCTACCGGTGATTGTTAGTGATGCATGTGGGTGCGCACTTGATTTAGTTAAATCTGGAATAAATGGTTATACTTATGAAAGTAAAAATGTTAATGAGCTCTCAGAAAAAATTATTCAAGTATATAATGCAGTTGAAAATGGAACCAAAATGGGTGCTGAATCTTTTAAAATAATTTCTAAATGGAAATTTTCTGATTCTGCACATTCTTTTAAAGAATTGATAAATGAAATTATATAGCAAATTAGACCTTAAAGATAAAATATTATTATTGAAAAGAGATATAATATGAAGTTTATATTTTCTAGTTTTCCCGATTTTTCAGATAATTCATTTGTGATTCTTAAGTATATTATCTCTGAGAAAATACCAGGTAAAATTTACTGGTTAGTTTCAAAAAGTGGAAATATAAAGTTGATACGTGAAAAAATGATGAATTATTTTCCAACAGATTATTCTAGAATTAAATTAGTAAAGAAAAATTCAGTATTAGGTATTTTTCTTTATCTGTCAGCAAATTACATTTTTGAAACGCATGGTATGTTTGAAAAATTTCCGATATTACCATGGCAAAAGAAAATTAATTTATGGCATGGAATGCCATTGAAGAAAATTGGGTGGCTTTCTGATCATCCAGTTAAAATGAAAATGAGCTATTCGATTTCAACAGCACCAATTTTTAATGAAATAATCGAACAGGCATTTAAAATATCTAATGCTCAAGTTATTCCAATTGGTCTACCGAGAAATGACTTATTCTTTAAAAAAAGTAATTTTAACTTTAGCAGTCTATTTGGCAATGAATATCCAACAATTGCGTGGCTACCAACGTATAGAAAAAATAATATTGGAGATATCAACTTATCTGGTGAACAGAAAACACAGGAAATTGGTGGCTTTTCATATAATGAGCTAGAACAGCTTGATTCTTATTTAGGAACCCAACAGACTAACCTTGTTGTTAAGTTGCATCCTATGGATATACTAAATTTGAAAACAGCAGAACTAGCAAATTTTAAAAATATAATAGTTTTAACTGCTACAAAATTTTCAAATCTTTGTATAGAAGTAAATGACTTTCTGACTAATACGCAAGCGCTAGTTACTGACTACTCTTCAGTATATTTTGATTATTTGTTATCTGGGCACCCTATAGGAGTTATTAAAATTGATGAGAATGAGTATGCTAAGCAACGTGGTTTTGTATCTGAAGAAGTATTATCAAAATTTGAGGGATTCAAGATTCAAGATGTTTATTCTTTTCAGGAATTTATTCGGATAAGTAATGAAAATCCAAATAGTATTAGTCCTACTAGTGTAGATATATTTAATAGCTATGATAGAAAAGGTGATAATAGTAAGATACTCTTGGAATATATAGGAATTAAAAAATAATCGTTATTTTAAAATTTGTTAGTAAGTTATTGAATATTAAGTTCAAAGTCTAATTATTACTTTAATTTTCATGAGTTAAAATAGTTATATTTTGTTTAGTTTTGAA
>NZ_JAGYGS010000064.1:0-18490 GCF_018991185.1 Lactiplantibacillus sp. 7.2.4 | reverse complement strand
TTAGCCAAGCAAGCTCATGACAATGAAAAGCCTATGCTATAGATACTAGTCGGCTGACAAGAGACAATTGATGGACGCTTATTCTGTGGCCAACGACTTGCAAGGTCAGGGCAGGCCTAAATCAACTTAAATCGCTTATCCAATAAAGTCACGCTGCTGGCAGGCAGCCCGACGACTTGAATCTCTCGTTGCTTCGTCACGAAGATGGCCCCGTAAATATCTGGTCGGTCGGCGGCCCAGCCAGGGAGGGGTTGTCCGGCAAAGAAGAGGCGGGTCGTTTCAATCTCACCATCAATGGAAGCTTTCGTAAAGACCGTGACACTTTCCAGGTCGTTTTGACGGGGATAACCGGTCTTGGAGTCGAGAATGTGGTGATACGATTGGCCGTTGAATTCGAGGTGACGCTCATAGATGCCACTTGTGACAGCGGAGCAAGCGCCAATTGTAATACTGGCAATCGCATTACCACGGTCAGTCGTTGGGTCCTGGATCCCCACGCGCCACTTGCCATCCGCATGTAGCGGTGAATCGCCGACCATCAGCAAGTTGCCGCCCAGGTTGATCATGCCGGCGCGTTGTCCGAAGGCTTCCCAGTAATCCTGGATACGGTCGGCAATGTAGCCCTTCGCAATCGCGCCGAGGTCTAATTCCATGCCGGGCACTTTCAAAAACACGCTCAAATCGGCGTCGTTACAGACAACCTGATTCGGGTCGATCAAGGCCAAACGGGCGTCGATCTCTGCTTGTTCAGGAACGTGTGCATTATCGAAGCCAATGTGCCAGAGCTTCACTAAAGGTCCAATCAAGGCGTTAAAGCCGAAGTGTTGGCGGCTGAGTTCGACGGCTTGGTGGACGAGGCTGTAAGTCGCCGCGCTGACTTGAACCGGATGCTGACCGGCGGCATGGTTGATCGCCATGACTTCAGAAGCGGTGCGATTAACGGTGAGCCGGTCCTCATACTGGTCAATTAGTTGGCAGGCGGCGGTCAAATAACGGTCGCTATCACTGCCGAACAAAGTCAGGTCAATATCAGTTCCGAGTGCGTGGTGCGCTTGATGGCGCCGCTGTTGTGCAAATGCTGGAATCGCGGGGTCGTCGTTATAAGTTAAAGTGGTCATAATACCAGTCCTATCTCTGAAATGCCAGCTTGTTCAGTAAGCTGAACTAAATTAGTTTTCCCGCTAGGTGGTCCAATTCATGCTGAATGATCTGAGCAGTGAAGTCGTTGAACCGTTGTTGTTGGGGCTTGAAATGTTGATCCTTATATTTCACGGTAATCTGATGATAACGTTGCGTGGACCGTTCGCCTGGTAACGATAAGCAGCCTTCAGTTGTCTCGTAAGCACCGTGGTGGTCAATAATTTTAGGATTGATCATTGCAATCGCAAATGGGCCTAGTTGGACAACGATAATCTGTTTGTTGACGCCAATCATGTTGGCGGCCATGCCGACGCAGTTATCCGTGTGCGCGGCCAGTGTTTCCAGTAAGTCGGTGACGACCGGTGCGTCGGCCGGGGTGGCAATCGTCGCGGGGACACTTAATGCGGCGGGGTCGTGAACAATGGGTCGAATCATATCAGTTCCTCCATATCGTGGGTTTATTAGTTCAATTATAGGGAGCGGTTCACCGAGAAGCAAGCCGTTCTGCAGGTGTGAACTCAAAACACCCCACGCAGACAGAATCGCGTGGGGTGTACGAAGTCCTTAATTATTAACTTTAAAAGTCGGCGTGAGGCTGCTGGTCTTTAAGGCCTGAGTCGTCGTGGTTGGTATCTTACTCCGATTCGGTCGCCAGTTCGGATCTTTGACCAGGGTTGTCGCCGTTCCCTGATAATCGAGCGTCATACTGTTAGCATTATTGAGTGTTAGCACGGCGGTCGCCTGCTTGATTTTTACAGTCAGCTGCGTCTCATCCAGCTTGAAATCAGTATGGTTGCGCGCAGGTGATTTACCGGCTTGAAACAAGCCAAGCTGGTGTTCGGTATTCAGATATAGGCTCGTTGCGGGATCTTTGCTCACCCAGCGTCCTAAAAAGTCGCGGGACGTGACGGATTGCACGGCATGGACTGTTGACGTTGTTGGTTGAACCGGCTTAGCGGTAGGTGATGTCTTTGATTGGCACCCGGCGAGTAGACCGCTAAGCAGTAATCCCACAATTATGCCTCTAATTTTTTGCATAATTATTCTCTCCTCCAAATGCCCATTTTCCCCTGTAGGGCTTATTCACCATTATAGCGAATATGTCATCTTATTTAAACTAAATTGTCATACTCATCGTGAAATAATTAATTTTAAGCGATTTGATTGTATTGTGCTTAATTGGCGGCGAATGATCTCGACCGTTTTTGGTCATGAAAAAACGTGAAAGCCACTAAGACGGGCGTTCGATTGAAGGTTAAGAATATTGACTAAATATTCATAATGAAAGTGTAAACTGATACAGAAAATAATTTTAAAATATTCCAAAACTACGCCAATTCGATGGCTAGTGAGTCTTGCTGTACGCAACTGTATTTATCAGGCGATTTGAGCCATAGGCATTTTTAATAAAATGAGCTACTATATATAGTATTGATTCAAACTGAACGTACTATCAATTGTATGGACTTGATGACTTTGGAAAGTGGGGAATGTAAGATGCTGACAACGACAACTAAGGATATTTTAGACGAATTACGGCCACTACCGGTCACGAAACGGGGCGGAGCACAAACCAAGTTTCACCCCTATAAATTAGACTTTGTCTTACACCAGTTATTAACGACTGAGGATGAGGTGCGCGTCGTGAAGCAAGCCCTAGTCGCTTATTATCGGGATGCGGACGGCATTGACACCCGGGAACTCCGGACGACATTGATGCAGATCTTGAATGCTCAGGGCTTGACTCAAGCGGCCCAAGCTTATCAAGACTACTTTGATGCTGAACAAGAACGCTTTGCGGCGGCAACGAATGTGCAGGGACGGATTGAAAAATTATTCGAACGCGATGCCAGCGTTGTGCATGAAAATGCAAATAAAGATAGTACGATTTTTAATACCCAACGTGATTTGGAAGCCGGCGCTGCTAGTCGGGCACTAGGTCTGAAGATGTTGCCAGATCTAGTCGCTAAGGCCCATTTACGTGGTGATATTCACTGGCATGACCTCGATTATTCACCGGTCACGCCTGAAACGAACTGCTGTCTGATTGACTTTGACGGCATGTTCAAGCACGGCTATAAGATTGGTAATGCGGAAGTTGCCTCGCCACGGTCGATTCAAACCGCTACAGCCCAGATGGCCCAGATTATTGCCAACGTTGCGTCGCTGCAATACGGTGGTTGTTCTGCCAACCGGGTCGACCAGTTGTTAGCCCCCTATGCGGCCATTAATTATCAAAAACACTTGGCGGATGCTGAAAAGTGGGTCGCTGAAGACCAGCGCGAAGCCTATGCTAAGGCCAAGACGAAAAAGGATATCTACGATGCAATGCAGGCCTTGGAATATGAAATCAATACATTATATTCATCACAAGGGCAGACGCCGTTTACGACCGTTAACTTTGGTTTAGGGACGAGCTGGATCGAACGCGAGATTCAAAAGGCGATTCTCCAGATTCGAATCAAGGGTCTCGGTAAGGAACATCGGACCGCAATCTTTCCCAAATTAATCTTTACGATGAAGCGCGGCCTGAATCTCAGTCCCAACGACCCGAATTATGATATTAAGGAACTGGCCATCGAATGTTCGACGAAGCGGATGTATCCAGATTTGTTGATGTATGACAAAATCAAGGAATTGACTGGGAGCTTCAAGACACCGATGGGCTGCCGTTCCTTCTTGCAAGGCTGGCGTGACGAGAACGGGGTGGAAGTCAACTCTGGTCGGATGAACTTGGGCGTGGTAACGGTCAACTTGCCACGCATCGCACTCGCTGCTCATGGAGATCAACAGCTGTTCTGGGAGATTTTTGAAGAGCGGATGCAGACTTGTCATGAAGCGCTAGCTTACCGAATCGAACGGACGAAGCAGGCTAAGCCGGAAAACGCACCGTTACTGTACATGTACGGAGCATTTGGCAAACGGTTGCCAGCCGGTGGTAACGTTGACGAACTCTTCAAGAATCAACGGGCGACGATTTCTCTCGGTTATATCGGGATTTATGAAGTCTGCACGACATTCTTCGGTCCTGACTGGGAAAATGATACGCATGCTCGCGAGTTTGCCGAGACGGTCGTCAAGGCCTTACGTGACAAGTGTGCTAAGTGGGCGGCTGAAAGTGGCTACCATTACAGCTTGTATTCTACGCCAGCTGAATCGTTGACCGATACCTTCTGTTGCGACGATATTGCCAAGTTCGGCCGGGTCGCGGATATTACGGATAAGGAATACTACACGAATAGTTTCCACTATGACGTCCGCAAACACCCGACCCCGTTTGATAAGCTGACGCTAGAAGAACGCTTCCCGAAGTACGCCTCGGGTGGCTTCATTCATTATTGTGAATATCCAAATCTGACGCAGAATCCTAAGGCCCTAGAAGCAGTCTGGGATTGGGCCTATGACCACGTCGGTTACCTCGGGACCAACACTTCCATCGACCAATGTTTCAAGTGTGGGTTCAAGGGTGAATTTAAGGCAACTGCCCGTGGGTTCGTGTGTCCCGAATGTGGCAACCATGACCCGAAATATTGTGATGTGGTCAAACGGACGTGTGGCTACCTCGGTAACCCACAACAACGGCCAATGGTTCATGGTCGTCACGTTGAGATCGCGTCCCGTGCTAAAAATATGTCTCCGGAGATGATTAAAAATGCCGCGCGCTACGAAAGGACCAAACAATCCGATGCCCAAAGAATGGCTGGCAAAGGACTTAAGTGAACAATATGTTGCTGATTACAAGGCATTTAACTTTGTTGATGGGGAAGGGGTCCGCTGCAGTCTCTATCTGAGTGGCTGTCCCTTTCATTGTCCCGGTTGTTATAATGTCGCCGCTCAGAATTTTCACTATGGGCAGCCCTATACGACTGAGCTTGAAGACCAGATTATCGAGGACCTTAGTCAGTCGTACGTGCAAGGCCTGACCTTGCTCGGCGGCGAACCGTTTTTAAATACGCAAGTCGGTATCCGCATCTGTGAACGGGTCCGCGCCGAATTTGGCCATACGAAGGACATCTGGTCATGGACTGGGTACACTTGGGATGAGCTTCAACAGGATTCGGAAGACAAATTAAAGATGCTATCGCTGATTGATATTTTGGTCGATGGTCGTTTTCTGCAAGACCAGATGGATCTCTCACTGCAGTTCCGTGGGAGTGCCAATCAGCGCATCATTGATGTCCCTAAATCATTGTCAACTGGCGATGTCGTTATCTGGGATAAGTTGGTTAAATAAAATTGAGCAATTAAAAATGACGTTGTAACTTAGTTGTTACGACGTCATTTTTGTCGTGGACTAAATATAACGGTTACATATTAGAATTGATTATTTTTTTGGTTAATGTCTGCAACTATGTCTCGATATTTTAGTTAAAAGCGGTTATATTTTACAGGAGTAGTCAATATATATTGACATAAAGAATCTAATTAAAGCGAGGTTTCGTGAATGTATCGTTTCTTTGTTCAACCTCAAGTTGACCAGCGGCGTCGGGCCGTGTTTGGGTACGAATTATTATTGCGTAAAGAAATGGATGGTCGTTGGGCAGTACCGCAATCATTCACTGAACTACCGTTAGACAAGCAAGCGGACTTGTTAGCACAGTTAGCCGGACAGTTGAAGACTAAGGCGACCAATCAAGTGTTGGCCTTGAATCTCAACCGTCAGCAGGCGGAAGATGACTTAATGTTAGGAACGATTATTTATCTCAAAAAGCGGCTCAATCCGGCTGCGCTAACGATTGAGTTAACAGAAAGTCCGTCATTAGCCGAAATTCAGAAATACAGCCTCTTCTTTCATCAGTATGGGATCAAACTGAGTATCGATGACGTTGGGACTGGCTCTAACACATTTGAAAACATTCAGCATGCATTACCATTTGTTGATCAAATCAAATTTGCCATGCAAAATCTGCGGATGAGCGGACAAGCCGAACGTATTCCTCGTGAAGTGGCGTTTTGGCGCGATGTGGCACAGGACTACCATTTAGAATTCATTCTGGAAGGTGTCGAAGACCAAAAGGATCAAAAAATGGCGGAACAACAAGGCATCGAGCGCCATCAAGGCTATTACTATGGCAAGCCTCGCTTGATTGCTGATGATTGTCAATTCGTAAATGGCAGCTGCTAGGAAAGGGTCCTGACAATGACATGGTCTTATTGGCGAATTTCGCCGTTTGTAACAAGTATCTTTTTTATCCTCGGGGTGTTGACACTCTACTGGGTACTGTTCAATTGGATTACGTCCTGGTTCCATGCCCGTCACATTAACATTGATGATGATACGATCAATGCTTGGCATGGCGTCATCTACATGTTGGTCTTCGTATTTGTGATGCAACTGTCGGTCATCGGCCAGGCGAATAGTTGGGAGTTTGTGAACTTTCACCTGATTGCCGTCATCTTCTGTGCCTTCTTCCTCAACATTCGAATGCCGTATTACACATTGTTACCAGTGGTCATTGTGTACATGGTTTTCGACCAATCGATTTTCTTCTGGGAATCTTGGAGTTATGCGGCCGTGTTCGTGGGTTTCTTCTGGAGCCTGAATTACTTACGGCTGTGGGTGCAGAAGCATGCGCATAGTTGGGTCTATTACTACGGGACGGTTGGCTTCTTCGGCGGTGTCTTGTGGGGCTTGATTAAAGTCAAGTACTCGCTGAGCTGGGAGAACACGTTACAGGAGTACGGATACCTGCTGATTTTTGCCGGTTTACTCTACGCCTACGTCAATATGCTGACACAGGATAGTGAGATCAAACTGCGACTCGCTCAGTTTGCCAGCCACGACGCATTGACGCAAACGGAGAACTTCGCGGCCTACACGGAGCATATCAAATATTTATTTGATGACAGTACGGCCAATAATTTAAACTTATCAATGATGATGTTTGATATTGACCACTTCAAGCACGTCAACGATACCTATGGTCACTTGGCTGGTGACCGCGTCTTACAGGAAGTCTCGGAAACCGTCCAGACGGTGTTGAGCGAAAATGATCCAAAGGTTAAGCTGTATCGGACGGGTGGCGAGGAATTCAACGTCCTATTTCCTGGCTATGATCTAGTCAGCACGCGTGCCATTGTTCGGCAGATTTTTGCAGCAGTTAATCATTTGGTCGTTAAGTACGGTGACCAAGAAATTGCCGTCTCGATATCGGTCGGTGTGTCAACCTTGCATCAAGCGGATGACAGCCCCGTCGATTTTTATAATCGGGTCGACCAGAATCTGTATTTCTCAAAACGCCATGGTCGCATGCGTGTGACGGTTGATCAGTGATAATCGATGGTCAGTTGGTCATTACACTTTTTAATAAGCAAGTCAATGATAGTAACTTTGAATCTTCAGCATTCAAGGTTACTTTTTTTTTACGCTCAATTCAAAGTCGATAGTGGGATGTCGCTTGACTGTCCACAGATGGCTGATACGGGCATTCTGACTTCTGCCGATAATTTCCGGTATTGCGGCGTTAGTGAATAAAGCGCTTCATAGCTTGTTCGTTAATTGAGTTTACGAATGAACCTCTGCAGGCTCAAACTACCGTTAAAACTGTTGATTATGCTGGTATTCTGGTTTTATTATGGTAAAGTTTATGTTGAAAGGATAACAGTCAATGGCTTGAACTAATTGATTTACACTCGGTTGAGGGCAAGTTTTTTGGCAGCAGATTATCAGCGTGAGGTTCAGTAGTCGACACATCATTTAATGATTAAGGAAGTGAGAAGTGTGCCAGTAGTTATCAGCTCATTGATTCCCGTAGTTGCGCCGGTCAAACGCCAGATTATTAGTGTGACGACGCTTGCCAACACGGTACATCTATATGGGCTACTTGGGTTTAAAAAACAAATATTCCCAGTGACCGACCAAATCGTTGCGCCCTTTGGTGGGGTCATCACCGCTGTGGCTGTCGATGAACGGCGGGTCGGCTTTCGTGCCACGAATGGCCTGGTCGGCTGGTTACGAATCGGACAGTTAACAAATCAACTGGAATCATCGATGATTGATTTTAAAGTCAAACCAGGCGACACCGTGGTTGCAGGACAAGTGATCGCGAATCTGGTTTCAATACTGGCACGCCGTTTGCAGCCAGTCGAAACTGCGCTCAAATTGACGATCAAACGCGCATTAGACCAGGGACGTGAACGTCTGCTGGTCGCGAGCAATCATGTCGATCCAACCGGTACTGTGATTTCAGGCATTACGACTAGCATGGCTGGTAATCACCGGGTCGCAACGATCGGACCACCGAGCTGGGATTAATGTCAGACAATAAGCAATCGACGTTCCTAGATACGGGGTGTGTCTAGACGTCACGCTTCGACGCAGTCCTAATATGGACAGTAGTGGCTGAGGTGTGCGTTTTGTATAACGCAGATAGGGGCAGTCCCGGCGTTGTTCGGGATTGGTTCACAAGGTCGTCGTGTTGACAGACACGGCGTCGCTGATGGTATTAAGGTATTAAGGTAAATCAGTAGGAATAGCAGTCATTGGTCAGCGACTAAGTTTTGGTAGACTTATCTGCACAGCTGCTATTTAACAAACTGAACTGGGACGGTCGTGATTGACGCCCGTTCAGGCAACAGTTCGGTTTCTAGAATTACGACGGTCAAAGGTTAGGGCCAATGTTACTCAGGTGGTTATGGGGGTATAACGACCTGGGCAGTGGTTTAACGTCGCGTATAAACCTAATGAATGTACGAAAGTTTGGTTAAAGGCGAATCGCTTGCTTTTACTTGGTAGTCCAGCTTATCATGAAGATAAACTGTGAAGGAGTGATTCGGATGAGCGCTATGACATTTAACCAGACTGAATTATCCAAATATAATGGTCAAGATGGTCAACCCGCATATGTGGCGGTTGATGGTGTTGTTTATGATGTAACGGGGGTTGCAGCATGGGCCGGTGGTAAGCATCATGGTAATCTTGCCGGTCAAGAATTAACAACGGTCATTGACACGAAATCCCCACACGGTCGTAAAGTATTGAATAATTTGACAGTGGTTGGCCAGTACGTGGCTGATTAAATTAACGAAGACCAGTTGCCTAGCAGCTGGTCTTTTATGATGCCTTTTTTGAGGGGAGCGTCTAATTGATGAACAGACGTGCATGAGGTTGTCGTTGGAATCAGTGGGGTTACATTTGAACTGCTCATTAAATGATGTGATTCTTATCGGCTTATTGTCATAATCTCATATTTGTTAGCCGTTATTAAAGTAGTAATAACGCCGTTAAGCCAGTGTTATCAGCGGTAGTAAGTGTAGTGGTTATGTTAACACCTTGACTATTTATACTGCAATATAAAATAAATTATATAAATGGTTGAATGTTGTGTACAATAGCGTGAAAATAGAGTTTGAATTAAAGGATAACTAATTAAAGAAATTAGGTGGGGTTCACGATGGAACGTAAACAAACACATTTTAAGATGTATAAGATTGGCCGTCGGTGGGTATTTGCCTGTGCGACGGTCTTAACATTAGGACTCACAACGCTTGGGGCGCGGGCGGATTCAACCACGGCCAACACTGATACGGCCGCTGCAGCCACAACCAGTGCGACGACTGATAAGTCAGTGAACAATCAAAGCCAAACGTTGAAGACGACGGTTGCGTCTGACGCGACGACTGATACTAGCAAGTCAGATCAAGCAACAAGCACCGATACGGCGTCTCAAACCGCAACAACTGACGATGATGCGACGCAAACGACGGCGAGCTCGTCATCTGACAGCCAAAAAGTGGTCAGCGGCACGACTGATGCTTCGTCAACAACCTCGCAGACGACCCAGTCAGTAGCGGGGACTACTAAGCAAGCTGATACGGCGGACAAATCGACGACTAAGACAACGGCTGCCGATGCGACGGCCACGACCACGGCTGCCAAGGCTAGCACGGATACTGACGCGACCAAATCGTCGACTAGCGCAGATTCTGACGATACGACCAGCACTGATAGTAACAATGCAAAAGCCGCAACGACGGACACTGATACAGCCAGTGCAGTAACGGCAACCACCGATACCACTGCCGCTGAGACCAGCACGGATACTAATGATACAACCGCTACCACGAATTCAGCCAAGACGACTGCTCAAATGGTTAGTGCGCAAACCGTTGCGACGACGCTTAGCCAGGCTGTGACGCAGGCCAATGATGCGGTGGCGGATGGTGGCAATGTCACGGACGACTATCCTGATTTACATAACATGCTCGGGGTCTCGTCACAATTTCACATTTTTGCTCGCGAAGCGGAACTGCACGCGCACACTAATGGGAATATTGCGGTTCAAAACCTAGTCGGCAACGTTAACTTTGGGACGAATATCATTGAAGAATTGTTGGATAAGGATATTTCTTACATTCAAAATATCACCAACATTGCCGGTAGTTCGTTTGTCTCGGCTGGTGAAACTCGTAGTAATAAGGTCATCTTTGGCGAAAATATCGATATCGATGTCTCCAATCCTAATCGGCCAATGGTCAACGGCGTTTATATCGACCATTTGCTGGCGTCTGAAGTTTATCAAGATAAAGATGGCAACGTCTATATTGATTTTGACGCGGAATTTGCTAAGCTGGAAAAACTCAGTGCCAGTTTGAGTGAACAAACTCCAGAAGCCACTTATTCTAACGATAGTTTTGATGATATGAATCAGCGGGTCATCGACGTCACGGATATGGAACCGGACGCTGACGGCCATATTGTCATCAACTTATCCGCGGATGTTCTCAATACGAGCACACCGCTGACAATCAAGGGCTTATCTGCGGATCCGGACGGTAATACGGTCATTATTAACGTTGATACGGCCGGCAGCACCAATTATCAAGTCAATTCGCAAATCAAAATCATTTACGATGACGGCACGGAATGGAATAACCAGGAAACGGAAGACTTTGGGGATAATCACTTACTCTGGAACTTCTATGATTCGACGGCTAGTGACAAATTGGCTACCGGCGTTATCAGTGTGGACCGGCCATTCCAAGGCAGTATCTTAGCACCCACCGCAGAAATTGATGCCAATCAAAATATCGATGGTAATCTGATTGCCAACAAAGTCAATGTTAAAGCAGAAACCCACCGTTGGGACCTCCAGGATAATGTTGATAATGAAAATGATCCTGACACGGACGAACCGGACCCTACTGAACCGGAGAACCCAGAACCTGTTGAACCAGGGGGCCCAGCGCCTATTGATCCGGAAGAACCGGGCACGAACGAGCCGGAACCGAATGAACCTGAACCTAGTGAGCCAGAAGAACCTGGCACGAACGAGCCGGAACCGAATGAACCTGAACCTAGTGAGCCAGAAGAACCTGGCACGAACGAGCCGGAGCCTAATGAACCAGAACCTAATGAGCCAGAAGAACCAGAATTTCAAAAACCAGTTCATCCGACGTTAGATGTTGAAATGCCTAACTTTGATGAAGATGAAGAAGAAGTCGAGCCTGACGAAGAAACGCCAGTCGAAGAACCTGAAGTTCCAGACGAAGAGACGCCTGATGAAGAAGAACCAGTCGAGGAGCCTGAAGAACCGGACGAAGAGGCGCCAGACGAAGTTGAGTATCAGAAGCCAGAACATCCAATCATTGACGTTGAAATGCCTGATTTTGATGAAATCGACGATGAGGCTGAAGCCGAAGAAGCGGAAGAAGAATTTGAGGATGAAATCGAAGACGAGATTGAAGCGGGCGTGGAACCTGATGAAATTGTCGATCAAATCGTCGATGAAGTTGAAAATGAAATCGACGCTGGATGGGTCACTGACGAAACCGTTGAGGAACTAGAAACGGCATTCGAAGAAGTCCAAAAAGAAGCGGTCATCGGTGATCAGATCAATGATGAAGAGACCCTACTGAACTTGATCGATCAGGCGATTGCACAAGCGAAAGCCCATCACAATTCAGCGTTAGTTGCACAATTGCAAGCACTTCGGACCAAAGTTGCGGCGGCCTTAGCAGTGGCACAAGGCAAGTCGTTGCCACAAACGAGTGAGACGTCGAATCAAGCCATTTCTTTAGCTGGAATTGCCTTGGCAAGCACGTTAATGCTGGGTGCTTACGCCAGCCGACGTAAACGGCAAAACTAATTGAAATAAGTGAATCGTGGTTCTAGAATCGCTGCTGCCAGTCATCAAGTTTTGACTTGATAACCAACAACCAGTGACAGGGAACCTTGATAGCTACGGCTGATAATGCAGAAATAAATGGCATTATCAGCCGTATTTTTGTCAAAAAAATGTCACTAAACCAAATTGGTCTAGTGACGCTCAATTTTCTCTACTCCATGAGCGACCTAATCCTTTGACCCCAAATGCGCCACTAGTGAAGCGTGGTCTAAATACTAACCCCCATTAGTATTTATGATAATTATTATAAAGACTCTTGAGAATTAGTCAACTTTTATTCGAATATATTTAGCAATTATATTGAAATCTATTCCGAACCTGACTGCCGACAAATTCGAGATGGTCTAAAGTCAATGGGGTCAAAGAAAATCCGCAGGTCAGTGATTGACCTGCGGATCTGTCAGTTGGTAAGGTTCAATTACGAATTAATTCATTGAAGTTAAATTCGTTTGGAATAAAGTGGGATTCAGTGTATTCGATCTGGCGGCCCTGGTCGTTGAACGCAATGCTGATCATGTTGCCGACACAGTTATTCGTACCGAGTGCGAGCAACTGATAGTCGAGTGGGGTTGCCGTTTCGACCCGTAACATCCGCTTAACGACAGCAATTTTGAGCCCACTTTTTTGAAAGTGACGATAAATCGACTGCTCAGCGATTTCCTGGGTCAACTCGGGGATGCGCTGGGCATTAAAGTAGTTGATATCGAGGACGGCCCGGACGCCATCAACGACTCGAACCCGTTGAATGGCGTAGACTGGGATACCAACTTCGAACGCCGTCTGGGCACTGAGCGCTTGGTCGACGATTCGCCGTTGGAAGCTGACCACGTCCGTCCGGTAATCCAGATGACGCTCGGCATTCAGACTCTGTAGCCCGTTCAAATTATTTAGGGCCAGATTAAACTGCTGCGTTTGGGGCGTATGTTCCAGTAAGACAACACCGCGGCCCTTGACGGAGTATACTAATCCGTCAGCGGCCAACTGTGCGATCGCCTTGCGGACGGCATAGCGACTGCTGTGGAATTCTTCAATCAATTCATCTTCAATCGGTAGCCGCATTTTGACACTATAGCGTCCTGCGAGAATTCGTTCCTTTAGAGCTTGATAGATTTCATTAAATGATGCGTTAGCCATACAAGCACCTTCGTTCTGTTTGTGATTAATTTAATTATACCAAATAATTATTGATTTGGTGTAAATAACCGAATAAATATTGATATTTATTCGAATATAAATTGACAGTCACGCAAATGCCACATATAATGTAAGCGAACACAAGTTGTGGTCAGTACGAGGGGGATGGGGAACATGCAAATCGAACAACAAACATTGAATGCGGCTCAGCAGCCGTTTCAAGTCACCGCCTATTGGCTAGACCAAATCAGTGATTTTGAAACAGCCGTGGATTATCCGCTGATGATCATATGTCCAGGTGGTGGGTTTACGTACCATTCTGGACGTGAGGAGGCACCGATTGCGGCGCGGATGGTGGCAGCCGGCATGCACGCCATCGTGTTGAACTATCAGCTGATTGCGGGGCATAAGACCGTTTATCCCGCGGCACTACAGCAATTAGCCGCAACTATCGATTGGGTGACCAAGCAGGCGACCCAGCATCATATCGACACGCAGCGCATCGTACTCGCCGGCTTTTCGGCTGGCGGACACGTGGTGGCGACGTTTAATGGGGTCGCGACGCAACCGGAATTACGTGCCCAGTTTCAGCTAGATCAGTATGCGGGGCACCATGCCGCCGTGATTCTTGGCTATCCAGTGATTGACCTACAAGCTGGTTTTCCAACGACTGCGGCTGAGCGAGAACAAATTACGACTGATCGGCAATTGTGGGCGGCCCAGCAATTAGTGACGGCGACCAGTAAACCTGCGTTTGTCTGGCAGACCGTCACCGATGAACTGGTGCCACCGCAAAATTCACTGGCGTACGTTCAAGCCTTGCTCGCATACCAGGTTCCGACCGCGTACCATCTATTTAGTAGCGGGATTCATGGGTTGGCACTAGCTAACCACGTGACTCAGAAACCAGGTAAGACCAAGTATTTGAATGTGCAAGCTGCTCAGTGGCCAGAATTGGCCTTAGCTTGGTTGCAAGAACGCGATATTTTAGCAGGCACATTTTGACGATAGCAGCGCCCGTCGACAGGAGACTGTCTGGTCGGGCGCTCTTTTTGTCAACGCCCCTGACACGAATTAATGTTCTGCGGTATAATAATACGAATAAGCTTATAAAGAGGAGCGATAGTAGATGGCAACTAATCAACACCTTGTGATTATTTCCTTGGATGCCTTGGGTTTTCGGGATTTGCGCGAGCATCAAGCAGAACTGCCCGTTTTGAATCGCCTAATGACTGGGGGTACGTGGGTTAAATCAGTGACTGGGATTTATCCAACACTGACTTATCCGTCACATACCACGATTATTACTGGTCAGTATCCCAATGTGCATGGAATCGTCAATAATACGAAATTACAACCAACGCGCCGCTCGCCTGATTGGTATTGGTATCAAAAAGACGTGCAGGTGCCGACATTATATGACTTAGCGCGGCAGCAAAAACTAACAACGGCCGCGTTTTTATGGCCAGTCACGGCGGGAAGCAAGATTACATACAACCTCGCTGAAATATTCCCAAACCGGATCTGGACCAACCAAGTGCTCGTCTCACTCAAAGCGAGTTCGCCACTGTTCTTACTAGAAATGAACCATAAATACGGGCACTTGCGGAATGGTATCAAGCAGCCACAATTGGATGAATTCATTACGGCTTGTGCGGTCGACACGCTGACCAACAAACGGCCAAACCTCACGATGATTCACTTAGTCGACATGGACAGTATGCGCCATCGCTATGGGGTGCGTTCTAAAGAAGCAATGGCGGCCCTTCAACGGTTAGACCGACATGTTGGTATGCTGATTGAAGCCACCAAGCGTGCCGGGACGTTTGAAGACACCAACTTTGTCATCTTAGGCGACCATTATCAAATCAACGTCGATCACATGATTCATTTGAACACGCTCTTCGCACAACGCGGCTGGCTGACGCCTCGTCAGGACCAAACCTTTGAAAATGATTGGCAGGTCATGGCGAAGACGGCGGATGGCTCGACCTACATTTATATCCGGCCTGGTTTTGACGAATTGGATGAATTGCGTTCATTAGTCAGTCAAGTCGAAGGCGTCGAAACCATCATTACGGGTGCTGAAGCGGCGCAACGTGGGGCTGACCCAGCGTGCGCGTTGATGGTGGAGGCTAAGGAAGGCTACTACTTCACGGATGAAAGTCGCCGGCCGCTCGTGGTCGAACCGGTCCATCCAGATACGTTGGGCCAACCTGACCGCTATCATGGGGTTCATGGCTACGATCCAACCAAGCCAGATTATCAAACGACGCTGTTATTCAACGGACCGGCTGTCAAGGCGGGCGCCACGATTGATTCAGCGAACTTGGTTGATGAAGCACCGACCTTTGCCAAGTTGCTCGGCTTACAGTTTGCAGGACCAATGCCTGGTCAACAACTCGACATTTTCAAGGAGTAAAATAGATGAAATTTAATAAGCAGCAGTGGAGTTGGATCTTCTATGATTGGGCCAACTCCGGCTACGGAATCATTGTCACAACGGCGGTCCTGCCCGTTTACTTTAAGGCGGTTGCCCAGAGTAATGGGGTCACACCCGCCAACGCGACGGCATATTGGGGCTATGCCAACAGTATCGGGACGTTATTGGTCTCGATTTTAGCGCCGGTGCTGGGGGCGTTAGCGGACTATCCGCATGCGAAGAAACGGATGTTGAACATCTTTTCCACGCTCGGCATGGTGATGACACTTGGTTTAAGTGTCGCGCCGACCAGTGCCTGGAAGTGGTTGTTAGGCATTTATATCCTGTCAATCATTGGCTATTCGGGTGGTAATCTGTTCTACGATAGTTTTCTGACGGATGTCGCACCGAATGACCAGATGGACCGGCTGTCATCGTACGGCTATGGCTTCGGCTACCTCGGTGGGGTGCTCGCCTTTATCTTGTTCTTAGTCCTCCAACTCACGAGTGGCTTTGGCCTACTTTCCAGTTACGGCGTGGCCCGCAGTAGTTTCGTGCTCGCCGCGGTCTGGTGGATTATCTTCTACGTGCCATTGCTTAGAAATGTCCATCAAAAATACGCCTTAGCGCCGAGTGCCCATCCAGTACGGTCTAGTTTTCAGCGAGTATGGTCGACTTTGAAGCATATCCGCAATTATCGGGCCGCCGCCTGGTTCTTGGTGGCGTACTTCTTCTATATTGATGGCGTCGATACGATTTTCACCATGGCGACCTCAATTGGGATGGACATGGGAATCACGACGACCACGCTGATGCTAGTATTGTTGGTCGTTCAGTTGGTCGCTTTCCCATTCTCGCTACTGTACGGCTGGTTGGCCAACAAAACGTCGACTCGAGCCGGGATTTTGTTAGGCATTCTCATTTACTTGGGAATTTGCTTATACGCCTTGCGCTTAACGACTGCCACTGATTTTTGGATTTTGGCCGTATTGGTTGGAACGAGTCAGGGTGGGATTCAAGCCCTCAGCCGTTCCTACTTTGGCCGGTTGATTCCAAAGACTAGCGGTAGCGAATTCTTTGGTTTCTACAATATTTTAGGTAAGTTTTCAGCCGTCATGGGACCAGTCTTGGTCGGTATCGTGACCCAGATGACTGGTAAATCAACGATTGGTGCAGCCTCGTTGAGCATTCTATTCGTCATTGGTTTGGCGATTTTCTTGGCGTTGCCGCATTTGAATCAGAATAAGTCGGTGTGATGGTAATGATACTAGGCTCACCGAAAATGCCAACTTTGGCAACTTCTGATGAATTATATTTACCAATTTAAGCTTTTACCAGCTTCCAAATTTATATCAGTATCAAACACAAAGGGACTTCTCCAGTGCGGAGAAGTCCCTTTGTACACAACATAAGCCAATGTTTACAAATTCATTTCAGTATTTCGTTGTAATAAGCGGAGAATAGCGTAATAACCAACACCGATGAGCAGCCAAATTCCGCCAATTTCCTTAGCTAAAATATTTAGGTTGACCATAACAAAACCGATGATTAAGAAGCCAATAATTGGAACGAGTAAGTGGTGCCAATAGTCCCGCGAATGTTGTTTGATGAAGAAGTGATTAATCACCGCTACGTGAATCACTAAGAAGGCGGTTAATGCGCCACAGTTAACGATTTCGGAAAGCGTCCCACTATCGTTCATAAAAATTAAGCCAACAATGAGTGAGATGACGGCGACTAGTAGGGTACTAATATAAGGTGTTTTAAATCGCGGATGCACACGTGCAAGAATTCCAGGAAGGTTGTGATCACGAGCCATCCCAAACAAAATTCTCGAAATTGCGGCTTGTGCGGCCAACGCATTTGCAAATCCCCAGGATAGAATAGTTGCAATTGTGGTCAGGTAAGCTAGAAAATGACCACCTACTTTTTCGGCAACGACATAGAAGGCAGTATTTAAGTCACTGAAAGACTGCCAGTTGGGAACGATTAGGGCGGCTAGATAAGTTTGAATGATAAAAAGAACGCCAACAATCAGTAGCGACCATAGGATTCCTTTACCTACTGCTCGGTTTCCGCCAGTCGTTTCCTCTGCGAGTGTGCTGATGCCGTCGAATCCCAAAAAGCTCAAGACTGCTACAGAGGTTGCGGTCATGACAAATTGAAGATTGAAATGACTGGCGTCGTAGAATGGCTTCAAGGTAAAGCCATTACCCGCACCGTGAAACAGACCGTAGCTCCCAAGAATAATGAAAAAGGCCAGTACAATCAGCTCGCCAATCAAAAAAATACGATTGGCAATAGCGGTAAAAGCAATCCCCCGAACATTGATCAGGGTGTTAATGACAATAAAGCCAATTAACCACAGCCAAGTTGGAACCGTTGGGAGCAGGGATTTTAGCGAGTTAGCGGCAATGATATACAGTAGGGCAGGAACGAAGATGTAGTCTAAAATAATCATCCAACCGGATAAAAAGCCAATCGTTTTGTTGATACCAAGTTTTGCGTAAGCATATACAGATCCAGCGACTGGAAACGCACGTGACATCTGTCCATAACTTAGTGCGGTAAAAAACATGGCAATCATCCCAATCGCATAGGTGAGCGCAATCATCCCTTGTGAAACAGAAATCACAGATCCATAGATTCCCATTGGTGCGATTGGGAC
>NZ_JAGYGS010000063.1:0-18503 GCF_018991185.1 Lactiplantibacillus sp. 7.2.4 | reverse complement strand
CTCTGTTAATTCACCATTATGCTGAATATTAAAAAGCTTTTGACGCTCATCTTGTAATTGGCCTTGTGAGAAATCATTGGCATCTTTCTTTTCTGGTTTCCAGGTAAACGAATAGCCAATAACTGGTTTCCCACGCCCTTTACCATATTTTTTTCTAACCGTTAATCCTCTAAACAAAGGAGTTAATTCTTCTTTAATGGGTTTTATAACAAATTTATCGACGTTAGAGGGACTATTCCAGTAACTTTTGGGCATATCTAGTAATTCAAAAAAGTCTTCTTTAGAAAAATAAGCATATCCAGTGGTTCTGAACTGTTTTAGTAACCGAAACATTGTTTTTGCGTAACTACTTTTTAAATCTCTAAACTCTGCCAACGCATAACGAACCCAACTTTCAAGCTTGTTTAAAAGGGGTAAAGCACGTTCATAAACTTTTACGTCTACATAAGGTTCTTCTGCATCTCCATCAATTTTAAATTCTGTAAACAAAACAAAAAACTCTCGAGTTAATCCACTTTTACTTCGTCTACCAAAATGTAATCCCATCATTTTTTCATAAGTTCTCTGAATGTCATCTTCAAAACGGTTATTTGCAGTAGGTTTATAAGCACTTAGCTCTTTTAATTGATCAAAAGTAAAACGAATGGTCTGATCACTCTTATCACGCATACGAGAAATAATCGAAAAAAATAAATTCATTTCAACTGGAGTAAATTTTCGAAGTGGAATGGTATTTAACTCTGGATCATATTTAATAATTTCATTTCCCATGCTGTACCTCCTAATGATTACAAATTAATTTTAGATTATGTTTATCAAGTAGTCAACTTTATAGTTCTACTTGATAAACAGACAAAACCTACTTGATAAACAGACAAAACCTACTTGATAAACAGACAAAACCTACTTGATAAACTTCTATAAGCCTTGGGAGAGTAAGGTTCAAGAGGGGTCTAAAAGAGGTTTAAAAGAGGTTTATAAAAGAGGTATATAAGAGGCACCACTGTACGAGATCAAGACCTAAAATCAAAAACACAAAGGAGTGAGCCAAAAACCGGCTCACATTAAACTCCATTCGCTACGCTCTTTGCGCCTCACTTCGTTCGTTGCCTAAAAAGGTGTGGCAAGCCACATTTATACGGGCGCTGACGCCCCGCACCCCGTCAAGCTGAACCAGCTTGACCGTTTTTTCACTCGCCGTTAGGCAGGAAAGCAAAGTTTTATAGAAACTTTGGCTTTCGCCAATTCAGTGTTAAGACTGGTTTAGAGCTGTCAATTCCTTATGCTCCCACGCTTTGCTCGTCCGCTACCATTGACAGCAAACAGTTAGCTTTTCTAAAACATAATAAGAATTTAACTGCTATGTCCCTTTTAAGGCCTTTATTTTCAATTCTCAGCAGTTTTAAGCATATTTACATATAATTTATGCCAAAACAAAATAAAAAGCCCTCAGTGAGCTTTTAGAGGGCTAAATTACAAATCCTGGTCGATTAATAATATCTTCTTGTCTTTTTTGCAAAATGTAAGTGTACAAGGAATTATACAAATTCTGTTTGATCTCATCAGGTTCATGAACAAAAGCTTCAAACAATTCTTGAATATCAACTTGCCAAGGATCAGCAAGCATTTCATCAATGGGCTTTAATACTTTCTTTTCGTCCATCTGAGTTATTCCTAACATTAGCTAATTATTTCAGGTTTAAATTAAAGGCATCTTTTTATAGTTAGTTATTCAAAGATTGTGATTAAGTTTAGAAAGAAAAACGGTGTAAAGCAATTAAAAAGATTTGTTTGAGCGCAGCGAAATCTAATACAATTTTTGGGATATCGAAACACGTCAAAGTTAGTTGACGTATAAGTGCGCATTGAACTAAAAAAACCTTTTATTTTAATGATCAAGTTAGCTATTTTTTAGCGTCATTAAACGGAATGAAATGAGTTTAATGCGCACTTATACATAGAACATCTATGTGAGTCCGAAAACCGAGCAAGACTCGGTCAAGGCGCACTTACACTCCACTAAAAATTAGTGGAGGTTTTGTGCTTAAAATCTGTCTCAGAAGTTGCCTTCGGCAACAACTAAAAATCCAAATAAAACTAACCAAAATCAATTTGATCTAACATAGTTTCGGTACTGGCTTGGTCTAAGCCTAAATAAGCTAAAGTCATGGCTTCACTTGAATGATTTAATAAGTGCATGACTAGGCCAATATTGTAATTTGATTGCGTGTAAACACGATAAGCCCCAGTTTTACGCATTGTATGGGTACCTAGATAATCAATTCCTAACAGATCGCCAACCTTGCTCATAATTTTGTAGAACTGTTTTTCCGTGATATGTCGCTCTGGGTGTTGAATGGAAGGAAAGAGCCATTCAGAATCTAGCTGATGATTAAGTAGCCATTGGCGATACAATAAGAGCTCTGTTTGAACTGGTTTGAGGTACAAGGTATTAGGTTTACCAGTTTTTCGATCGTGAATGAACGCATTTTGTTTAATAGAACCGTCCGGATTAAAAATATCGGTCTGTTTCAAGCGCATGACATCACTGACTCGCAACAGTGTTGCTTTGCCAACTTGAAAAATCGTATAGTTACGCCGGCCAGCTTTAAAGTTATTGAGTAAAGTATCTTGAACATCATTAAGTATATTTGAATCTTTGATTGGTAGGACAATTTGTTGCATATAAAAATCACCTCGTTGGTGGAGACGTAATCCCTTGGTACAAGCGGAAATATGAATTTCACACTTCCGCTTGTACCAAGGATTTGTGTAATAACATATTTGTTTGCTTTTTGATAGCCAATAAGCTATCATGTGAATATGAAAAAAATGGAATTTGACTATTATGACTGGAATGAATTTAAACAATTTTTGGATCAATTACCTGATAAAGACGCTGCCAAATTAATTGCGACCATTCAAAATATTGAAAATAACGGTCTAATCATCGCAGAACGTCAATTATGGGTCAAAAAGCTAGAAAACAATCTCTATGAGATTCGTTCTAAGAGAGCTTCAAATATTCAGAGAGCTATCTATTTCCAAGTACAAGGATCTCAGTACTTAATCACCAATGCATTCACAAAGAAAACGCAAAAAACACCAGAAAGTGAAAAGAAAATTGCTCGGAATCGACGCAGCAAGTATTTTAACAAGGAGGACCAACAATGAGTAAAATTGACGCATATGTTACTGAAAGAAGTAAAAACAATCCTGATTTTGCAAAACTCGTTGAACAAGAAAACATCAATTTAGAGGTAGCAGTTAAAGTCCGTGATCTCCGTGAAAATATGGGTATGAGTCAACGTGCATTTGCTAGTCTAATTGGTAAACCACAATCAACCATTGCTAGAATTGAAAATGGATCAATGAATGCTTCGACTAGGGTATTGTCTGAGATTGCGCAGGCAACTAATCAGCGATTAACCATTCAATTTATGCCGGTAATATAATTAAAAACTACCAATGCTAAGGAGTTAGAAATAATGGATTCAGGTAAGCAATCATTAAATAATAATAAAATGTTAGAAGCAATCACAAATAATGATTTTCGCTCACTCTTAAAATTAGTCGTTGAAAATCCAGTTGCACATGTTAACAGATCTGAATATTTAGCAAAAGTATTTAAAGTAACAGAATCAGATATTATCAATGGGCACTTAGATATTTCCTTAAAAGAAAGAAAAAAAGTTGCACAAAAACAAATTACAGCAACGGTAAGAAATACTACTGTTATTTCTTTTCTTACTGGAATTCCCGGGGGAATTGCAATAGCAGGGACAATACCTGGCGATATTATTCAAAACATGGTTTACTCCATCAGATTGGCTCAACAATTAGCCTATATATATGATTTTGATGATTTGATCGAAGAAGATGGAAAAATTCAAACAAATGGATTGTTATTATTTTTAGGAACAATGGCTGGAGTAAATGGATCAGCTTCTTTGTTGCGGGTGTCAAGTTCTAATGCTATAAAGTATGCTTCTAAACAAATATTAGGGAAACCTTTAATGAAAACTTTGTGGTACCCATTATTAAAAAAAATAACTAGTATAGTTGCTGGCAAAACACTAACCAAAAAGGGACTAGCCTCTGGAATTGCGAAAATTGTTCCAGTCGTTGGTGGGGTTACTTCGGGAAGTATAACTATGATTGGAATGGAAATGTCAGCTAAGAAACTAAATTCAGAGTTATTAAGGGGATTTGAACAGAATTATTCAGAAAGAGATTATGAAAAAGATATAAAAATTATTGAAGCAGAAATAATATAAATAGGGTCCTTATCAAGGGACTATAAATTGTATAAGCATATAAATAACCCCCAATATCTACATTATAGATATTGGGGGCTATTCTTTCAATGTTTTCGAGGGGTTATTTGATAGAAATGGGCCCTTAAAAATATATAGCTTACTTGATCTTCCCATTTTCCTGGAAGATCTTTTTTGTTCGAAAATAATCCGACAAAAATTTGTTTTCTTGTTTTTCTGTGCTAAAATTAAGCCGTCTACTCGAACGTGTGTTCGAATATTGAGCAAATAATTTTTAAGGAGGTTGAATCAGAAACTGCTTACTCATTTGATAGCTTGTTCGTTGTAGGCGCTTATGGTTGCTAAACAACACAGAAAGGACGATTTATGTATGGATGAAATGGTAAAAGAAACACAAGTCTGTCTCAACAAAACTTACGGTAAAGTTTCTGGCTTTGGTAAAGTACCCGAGGACGGTAATACTGGTTGGAACACAGTTTATGGGTTAACTAGAGCCCTGCAACACGAATTAGGTATCACAGATCTAGTTGATAATTTTGGCCCTTAGCCCCCGATCCTGGAACAGTGATTGGCTATGAACTCGATGCTACTATTATATTTGTAGGTATACTAGCTTTGGCTATAGCCGCTTAAAACTTAAAAACAAGGATTCAAAAGAATCCTTGTTTTTTTTTATACTTATGAGAAAATTATAAAAAATGTTCTCTAAATTTGTTTAATCCATGAAAGAAGACTTCTTATGACCTTTTTTATTGATTTATTGTTACTTTTAACGTTGTTTTTTTTAATTTCTTATCTTTACACTACAAAAAAAGAAAAAAGAAAAAAAACAAGCATTATTGAGCTTGGTAGACTACCAATTTTATATGGAAAACATTACCGTACTTTTCAAAAGTTTAATAAATTCCGCCTCTTATTTGGAGCCTTAGCATTAATTAGTCTTACAATTGGTATTTATACTGCTATTTTTGAAAGAGATTTTTCTATGCTTGGATTTACAGATTCCATTGGTTTTTTTGCATTATTCTTTGCTTTTTTTATGGAACTTTTAAAAAACCAAACAATACAAAGGAAAAAGATACAGTATGACCACGCATTAAAGATTACAGATAAAGAAAAAAGAAACAAGACTATTTCTATTTATGGTATTTGTGCTTGCTGTTTCTTATTAGGAATCTTAACTTTCACAACACTTTAAATAATCATTTTAGGGTCTATTATGCAGTAATGGACCCTGTCAAAGCTTGATTTACCGGCCTCTTTATTTCAGGCTTAAAAGTAAGGGGCAAAAATCAATAAGAAACTATCAAAATCGCCCCTGAAAAAGGAGCGATTTTTTCATGAAACAAAAAGTGTTACCGATCAAAGATTCCAATGTTTTAATTAAAGTTCAACGGTGTTTACAAGATGATTTTAAGGCGGGTGTCCGCAACTACACTATTTTTCAAGTCGGTAAGGCGACTTTACTGCGTGTCAGCGACATTCTCCGGCTCAAACGGGCTGATGTCTTTGATGACCAGGGGAATGTGCGTCAGAATGCTTTTCTCCACGACCACAAGACCGGCAAAGCCAACCGGTTATACTTAAAACCGGTCACCGGTGATCTTTTAGCCTATCAAAAATGGTTGCAGCAAGCAAATTTAGTCTCGCCCTGGCTTTTTCCGTCGATTCAGCGCCCCGAGAAACATATTGCCGAAAAACAATTCTATAAGATCATGGCTAAAGTCGACGATCTTCTCAATTTAGACTATTTAGGCACCCATACCATGCGCAAAACCGGCGCCTATCGAGTTTATATGTAGTCCAATTACAACATTGGGCTGGTCATGCACCTCTTGAATCACAGCAGTGAGGCCATGTCCCTAGCTTATTTAGGGCTAGATCAAGCTAGTACCGAAGAAATGTTAGACAATATCGACTTTGGGTAAATAAGAAAACAACAAGTTAGCTAACACAAATAATTGCGTTAACTAACTTGTTGTTTAGCATAGTTTAAAGCTTCAGGAAATATATTTTTTTCGATTTGTCGGGCTGAATAAATTGTTCCAACTAGTTCTTTTTTTAAATCATTAGCTTGTTTTACATTACCTTCCTTTTCTGCTTCTTTTGCTGCAGCTAGTGATCGTTTTATTTTAAGCCTAATTCTATTAGGAACCTTGCTTACATGATCTGGATACAAAATTACACCAGTTATTTTTTTATATTTTGTTTTTCCATAATACATTTCTTTTTTACTCTTAGACTTGTGATCATAAGCATGTAGCTTTTTATTAACAATTTTAATTAATTTATCTTTCTGTATCTGATTTTTACTAGAAAAGGTTAAATCATCCACATAAGTCGAAAAAAGTAAGCTATTTTCGTCAGCCAAGTTAGCCAACTCATCAAACATTTTTTCATAAGCATAGAATGCCAAGACCATACTAACGGGAGATCCTTGAATTATACATCCATGATATGTTGTTAAATCTGTTAGTATTTCTGCAATATCAGGGGCACATTTTAACCGATTTAGAAAAAATCTGTAAACATACTCTCTTCCACAATTAGGAAAAAAGTTTGCTATGTCGAATTTTAAAACATAACAGGAATCCTTATGAAATTCTGCATTATCTGGCCAATTTTTCCCCTTTTCCCCTGCCATTACCCACTTAGGCCTTTTAACATACCGTAACTTTTTATAAATTTTTCCCTGTATTCTTTTCAAAGTTTTTCCGGGAGCATTTATCTTTCTTTTTTCAGTAGAATTTTTCTTGGGTTTATACACAATATGGTATTGAGGATTTTCCGCATTCTCTTTTAATATTTCTAATGGTATCCCTAATATTTCTGCTAATCTTTTTTTAGAACCACATTTATATAATGCCGATTGATTAAGTGCATATTTTCCTCTTTTCACTATATTACTACCCTTCTTTTTTAGACATAGTAGAAATCCATTTCAACATTAGTTTTCTTATAACCTTTGTTGTTTTGCCTTCCTTTTTTAAATCGTCTTCTTTTTCCGCTAAAAGTAGTACAGTAGAAGGCTTCATATCTAAAATATGTGCATACTTTTCTAATATTTCTAAAGAAGGCTGTTTTTTACCATTCTCAATTTCCGATAAATAACTTGGAGATATTAACAGCCTTTGACTAAAGTCTTTAGCCGTGTCGCCATATATTGTACGTAATTGTTTTAAAATTGCTCCTATATTCTCCATAAAAATCGCCAAATCCCTTCTAACATTGATCAATAATTATATAAAAAAAAGACAAGGTTTCCAGATAGATTTAAAAAAGGCCCTGAAAAAATTTTTCGAATAAAATCCCAACTTTGAGTAGATTCTCCAAAACTTTCATCACAGAGATAAATAATTTATATCTCTTAGAGGCCTTTCCACTATCT
The DNA here is from genome assembly GCF_018991185.1 of Lactiplantibacillus sp. 7.2.4. NCBI lineage: Bacteria > Bacillati > Bacillota > Bacilli > Lactobacillales > Lactobacillaceae > Lactiplantibacillus > Lactiplantibacillus sp. 7.2.4. The sequence goes on along the minus strand of NZ_JAGYGS010000063.1, from coordinate 10,838 downwards.
AAACGATGTTCTACGATCAATCTATTTTTGTTTCGTTGCTGCATATTTTTATACATCCTTTCCAGATTTCTTAAAGAAATCTTCCTTACGGGAAAGAAATGGGTGCGTAGAACATCTTACCTTGTCTTTCATTCTGGTTTGAGGGAGTCCTTCCCCTCAAACCAGGCGAAGGGCGGCGTTGCCGCCCCGGAGCCGGGACGGGCTGCGAATTCTGTACCCTCCAAAGGTTAGACTCTTATCTGAAAAAGAGTCCACGAGTTTAAAAACTCCACTGGCTTAAGGAAATACCCTTAGATCGACAATATTATTGTATCATATTATTCGCTATTTGCAAATACTATTCGCAAAATATTGCTTTTTTAAGTACACTAATCCTCATTATGTCAAATAGGTCCGCTTAAACTTCAAATGGACCTATTTTTCAATTCTGTTAAGTATCCAAAGTAAAGTTGCTTGGATAATATACTTGAGATTCCAGATCTAACTTAGGATTAATTAATTGATGATCTAAATAAAACTTAATTGCCGGCTGCTTACTTTCGTTTGTTGTAATAAACATTTTTCCTATCAAGTGTAACTGCATTGCAGTATATTTTGCATAATAGGCATAAAAGTATATGGCTTGTGGATAAGGATATATATAATTCATTTTCTTTAAATACGACAACATGCGATTTACAGATATATTTGCTCCCTTAGCGTTTCTAAAAGCAATTAATACTTCCTGCACACCGCCAGAATAACTTGGTCTAATCGTTGCTTCAATCAATGATCTTTCCAGGCTAGAAACACGAACAGGCAGTGAAAATCCCAGCGGCTTAATTGAACGCACTCCAATATAGTTGGTGTTTTTTCCATTCAACAAAATTACTGTATAAGATCTATCACGATAGAGAAATGTTGCTACATTTTTTGTTTTCCTAACGGGCTTAAGAAATGCTTGATCAACTTTTTTTTGAGTTAGTTGAGCATTTTTTTCATCAACATGTTTAACTGACTGTTCATAGTTAACATAAATAGTTGTGGGATCAAGATTTGTAATTTCATTAGCAAAAAGTGCACTAAGATGTGATAAATGTGCTTTTTTAGGGGCTATACTAAGCGCAATTTCATATGGAGAAACATAATCACTTGTTGTTAAATAACGGTAAAGTAATCTATCTCGATATAATATACTTATTTCTTCAAGGATTCCTTGCTGTAATAAAATAGTTGTTAATCCCGTTAAAGTCGTTCTTTTTAATATGTCTTGTTGATCTTGAAGCTCATGTAAAAGATCCATTAACGAACTTCGATTCAAAATATTTCTATGGTTAATAAGAAATTTAGTTACTGTTTCTTTATTATCTAAAATTTGTTGAGTTGCTGTTTTTTTCATTTGCTTACTCCAATTTTGACGTTGATAGTTAAGCATAGGTATATATACCTATGCTTTGTTAGTAACCTTTATTTATTACATAATACTTGAAATAAGCTTTGTCGTCAAAGCATAGGTATATATACCTATGCTTTTTTATAAAACTTCATGCTATACTAGAAAGAAAAAGGAGTGGTATAAAGCATGGACCAAGAGCAAATTAGAAATATTGTAATTACATCAATTTTTTCAAATGACGTGTTACTTAACAAATTAACCTTAAAGGGTGGTCATGCCTTAGAACTACAAGGAGTCAATGTACGTGCCTCACAAGACATTGATCTTGCTATTTCACATAATATTAAATTCACCAAGGAAGAAAACGAACCTCTTTTTAGAGAATCTCTAACTGCGGGGTTTGCAGAAGTTGGTTATCAGGTAGTTAACTTTACTTTTAACGTACGTCCACGTCATAAAAATAAAATAATTGAAGACTATGAACATCAATCAAAACTACAAGATGTTGTCTGGGGCGGATATCATATAAGGTTTGGAATTATGCCACAAAAAAGATATATTACTTTAAAGAACGATCATGTAGAAAATATAGGAGCACATGCTGATACAACATGGGGAAACAAGAAGAACATTGAGATAGATTTAAGTAAAGATGAATATACCGAACCTCGTGAGGAAACAGATCTTGAGGGATATACAATTTATTTATATACACCTATCATGATAGTCTATGAAAAAATACGTGCCTCCTGTCAACAATTACCTCAGTATAAGATTGGAAGTACTAAAGAACGTGCTCGCGATCTATTTGATATTTACGAATTATTAATCCACAACGATGATTTACATGATCAAATGTTAAGCCCTGACAACATCTATATCTTAAAAGAAATGTTTAAATTAAAAGACGTTGATTTTAGCCTGTTACTACAAATAAATTCTTATAAAAAAGAACTATTCAATGACTATCAAAACAATGTTCTACCTCAAATTAGAAACGAAAAAGACAAGCAAGACTTTAAGTTTATTTTCAATTTCGCAGAACATCTATTTAAACAAATTTATAACTTAGTTAGTCGTTAAACTATTTTCTTTGCTAAAATAAAGCTAAAAATAACTTTATTAACGGGGGTTTTAGCTATGGCTAGTGAACTGGAAAAATTAGACGAATTACAGCGGAAATTAAACGAGCGGAAACGCAAAGCGCGGACCAAAGAATATCAGAAATTAGGCCGTGCCTTTTATCAAAAGTCCCAAGCCAAAACTTTTGCGGGTGCGCACCAGATGTTAGATCATGTTCCCATGTTTCAGCAGTCCGCGCAAAAAACCAATTTAACGGACGCCCAAATGCAGCAATTAATCGACATTGCTGATCATATACACTGGAACGGAAATTTTTGGCAGATCGAAGATCTTAAAAATGTTTCGCAATGGCTGGCCCAATTTCGGACCGATCAGGACCAAAATTAGGCGGCCTGCTTTTAGAAAAAATAGCCCACTTTGTGACGACAAATGCGGGCTATTCTTTCTTGCTTTTTTCGGTCACATTTTTGGCACAAAAAAGGGACGGTTTCAGCTCGTTTTTATGCCGAAAAGCGAGCGTCTTTTGAGGGGGATAAAAGGGGGAATTTTTGTGCAACAAAAAGCCCTCTTTTCAAGCCAGGAATAAGGACAAAATGCGCCAGCAATTTGTATGTCATTCCGACAGCTTGCAGTATCTGACTTAAAATGTTAGGGTGAACGTGCATGAATAATAAACGTTGACACTTACATTTTCCAGCAGGAAGCTAAATGAATAATGCAGCTTAATGCTGTGGCTTTTAAGGGGGTGAATTACTTGTCTAATCTTAAATCAGACGATGAACGACAAGTCAAACGCATTAACTTTCGCTTAGATCAAACTGAGTACACTAAATTAAAATTATCGGCGGAAACTTATGGTCTGACGGTCTCTAACTATGCTAAAAAACTAGCGTTAAATTCTAAGCTCCGGCAGCCCTATTTTGATCACACCGCAACTAAAGAACTATTACTTGAATTAAGTCGCCAGGGAACTAATCTGAATCAAGTTGCCCGGCAGTTAAATCAACAACCGGAACTACCGCAAACTAAACAGCTTCTAGCGGCTTTACAAGCGATCCAAGAGGAGTATCGAAAATTATGGCAACAATTGCAAAAGTAAGTAATGCAGCCAGTGCCACTTTTGCCCTCGGCTATGGTTTAGGTGAAAAAACTCCCTTACATCATGACACCAAAAGCTGGTTAGCGGATCATGATTTAGCCCAACCCGCTGAACTTGAAAATTGTCGAGCCGTGGTTGTGGGCGGTACGAATGGGATTGACCCTTTGATCGCTAACGAACAGTTTCGTGCAGTCCGCCAGCTCTTTCACCAAACTCAAAAGCGCAACCAGGTCTTACGGATCACCCAGTCTTTTGCTGATAACGAATTAGACCCACTTAACCACTTAGACTGGCAAAAGGCCAATGACCTCGGCGTGCAATTAGCCAAAAAACTTTATCCTGATTATCAAAGTGCCGTTTATACCCACTTAGACGGCGCCAATCACCATTTACACAACCACATTATTGTTAATAAAGTTAGTTTAACGACTGGTAAGAAGTTAGATGAAAAACGGGGCCAAACGGTCAGCCGGGTCCGGACCACCAATGATGAATTAGCGCGGGCCCAGGGTTGGCATATTCTAACGCCGGTTCGGGAACACCAGTCACAAACCGAACAGGACCTGACCCAAGCCCAAAAATATTCTTACATGGCCGATCTCCGTCACCGCATTGATGGAGTTATGCAAGACCCCACCGTGAGCTCATATGAGGCCTTCTCAGCTCGTTTAAGCTCAAATGGGGTAAATGTAGCTTTACGGGGGCAAAACATCTCATACGCGTTTTTAGACGCTAATCAGAAGCAACGACGGGCTCGTGGGGCCCGTTTAGGGACAGACTATGACAAGGAGGCGCTTTTAAATGAGTTGGCGCGACGAGAACAACAAACCCAAAAACAAACTGAAATTTCAAACGACCAGCGACCTCTTACAGCTGATCGCGAAATTGAACAACGAAAACCGGCACTTGAATCAAGAAAACCAGGTCTTGACCGTCTTGCAGTCGCAACTGGCCGGGCTCAACGAAACCAATCAGACACTAAACACCGCTTTGACCGATTTAGAAAAGCAGTACGACCACTTACAAATGGTTTACAGCACTTTAAAGACGGCTTACGAGCATTTACAAAACGAGCTCGCGAACTCTTAGACTTGCGTGCTAGTCGTCTCAATTTTGCCCAAAAATTTCAAGCTGACTTAGCACGTAAAAAACAAGCCCAGCAACAACAGCTGCAACATGATTTAAGCCAACGGACGCGACAAACACCGTCACCGCGGCAGAATAATAAACCAGGAAGGGGACCTCATCGATGAATGTCGATAAAAAATTGTTTAAACAGATATATGACGCTTACGACGACAACCAGATCGACTTTAATAATGTGCCGGCTTTTAAAGAATTGGTGGAACAAGCCGCGCAAGAGCAAATGGCGCAAGTGTTAAACACAACTGAACTTGAAAAAAAGCAGCAAGCACTGCTAGACGAAGAACAAGCCTGGTATCACCAAGAAGCTGAAAAAATGTTAAAAGAAAAGCGCCGGCAACTTGATAATCCAGGCTTACATTTTAGCGTTTATGATGATCTAAGAAAATATAAACAGCATGCGACTGACCTACAAGCTGAGTTAAAACAACAAGAAAAACAATTCCATGAAGCCGAAAAAAAGGCCTTTTGGCAACACGCCATGGTGACCTTATTAGCGATCGCCAACAGCTTGATCTTAGTTTGTCTAGTTTTATTTGTGTTAAAGACTTTGCTGTATGACGGTATTTGGCGCGGTTGGGGCTTCTATAAGTTATATAACACTGTTTGGGCCTTGCATACCGATCATTACATTGGCTCTATTATTCTAGGGATCGTGGGTTTTATTGGTATAGGTATTGCGATTGCCTTTAGTTTCTGGTGTGCCCTGCAAATGACCCATTATTTGACTGATTTTAAGCTCTCTCGGCTTAAATTTTGGAAAAAGGATAAAATGTCTTAAAAGTTAAATAAACAGCTTAAGCAGCCAAATTAAAGCTCTGACAAAGTGTCAGGATTCTTGTTTTGGTTTTAAGTTACAATAATAGCTAATTAACTTGGTCAGGTGGTTGATAGCTATTAGCAGTTGAGGCGCTTGCTCTGAGGGCGTGCCCGAAGATTTTCTGAACAACATGTTTTGAACTTAGCAAAGGAGCCTTGGGCGACTGCGCAATGAGCGGAGCGAATGGAGTTAAATGTGAGAGTGGTTCTCTCTTACTCCTTTTTAAGCGAAGGTACCGAGCTAGAATCTATTTTTTTGTGGAATTTTTTTATTTTTTTGCTTGAAAAAGGTCACGCGCGCGCGTTAAAAAATACATTAAAAAAATACATTAAAGATTATTTCTTTAATACTTTTAAATACTTTAGGGAACGACAAAGTCTTTATTATCAAGGGTTACAGCGTAAATATATACCTTTTTTGTACGTCATTTATACCTTTTTTGTACGTCATTTATACCTTTTTCGTACGTCATTTATACCTTTTTTGTACGTCATTTATACCTTTTTTGTACGTCATTTATACCTTTACTTGTAAAATAATGTGTTATAAGGTATAAATGTTATAAGGGTTATAAAAGGAGATATTATATGCAAGATAAAGATGTTGTAAATAAAAAAGCAAACTTAATGATTAACGATCTACTAGCTCGGGAAAATTATTTAGTTGTACAAGCAAACGATTTAGCTAAGGCATTTGGTGGTTTAACCTCTTTTCAACATAAAATCTTGGATTTTGCTATTAGTTTTGTAAAAGCTGATAGTACACCGTTTGAATCTTATGATGTTCAAATTTTAGCTATACTTCATCATTTAGGCCTTAATGCTTCTGGTCAAAATTATAAAAGAGTGGCAGAAGCTTTTAAAGCTCTTAACGAAAATACGGCATTATACTTTAAAATAATGCGTCCCAATGGAAAAATTGGTGTTCGTATGACCCAACTCTTTAGCAGAATTGACATGTTTGAAGATGGATCTGTTAGATTTAAATTCTCCGAAGATGCAGCCCCCTATATTTTTGATCTTAGAAAAAATTTTTATTCTTTTAAGTTAAGTGAATTAGCAACGATTAAATCAAAGTATAGTCTAATCATGATGAAATTATGGGAAGCCAATAAAATGGGGGATGAACAAAACGTTTCCATTAACGGTTCCTTAGAGGATTGGGAGAGTTGGTTTTTAGGAAAAGACATTCGTTGGCCAGCTGGAAAATTTGGTCAAAAAGCTTTAGACGTTGCTATTAAAGAACTTACACAAAAATTAGGAGTTTGGTTTACTGTCACGAAACAAAAAAGAGGTCGTTCTATCGTAGGTTATGAAATCACTATTCATGGTAAAGAAACTAAAAGGAGCCAATTGAATTAGGAGAAAAAAGTATGAAAACTGTAAAAGATTTAGCTGCTGATCTAAAAGTTACTCCTCAATATATAAATAGAGTAATAAATCAACTGCCTATATCTAAAAAACCAAAACAAGTTAACCACTCTTATCAAATAAGTGAGGCCGCTGAGGCTGCTATAAAGGATTTTATGAGTATTAGGCATAAAGAGAAAGAAACAAAACAACAAAGAAACAAAAGTTTAAATGTTTCTTTGTTGCAGGAAAAAATATCGTCTCAATTAGAACAAGAAAATCAGTCTTTAAGGCAACAGCTTGAGACTAAAGATAAACAAATTGAGAAACTACTTAATCAAAATGAACACATACAAAAATTAGTAGACCAAGAACAACAACTACATTTATCAGATCAAAAACGAATAGATCAACTTGAGCAGCCAGAAAATGAACAATCTAGTACAAATCAACATAATAGTCAGGTAATGAATAGCAGTGACAATGAACAAGAAGAACAACCAAAGCAAGGTTTCTTTAAACATCTTTTTGGCAGTAAATAAAAGGGGCTATTGGTGAGAAACAGACCCTCAAAAATATATATTACTTGATCTTCCCATTTTCCTGGAAGATCTTTTTTGTTCGAAAATAATCCGACAAAAATTTGTTTTCTTGTTTTTCTGTGCTAAAATTAAGCCGTCTACTCGAACGTGTGTTCGAATATTGAGCAAATAATTTTTAAGGAGGTTGAATCAGAAACTGCTTACTCATTTGATAGCTTGTTCGTTGTAGGCGCTTATGGTTGCTAAACAACACAGAAAGGACGATTTATGTATGGATGAAATGGTAAAAGAAACACAAGTCTGGCTCAACAAAACTTACGGTAAAGTTTCTGGCTTTGGTAAAGTACCCGAGGACGGTAATACTGGTTGGAACACAGTTTATGGGTTAACTAGAGCCCTGCAACACGAATTAGGTATCACAGATCTAGTTGATAATTTTGGCCCTTCAACTGCCGCTAAATGGGATACTCAATTTGCTAATAAAGTTAAAACTGGCTTTAAGCACAATGTTGTTAAAATAATCCAAGGTGGCTTTTGGTGTAAGGGTATCAACCCTGAAGACTTTACCGGAGAATTTACTACTAACACGGCTGCTGCTGTCGTTGAATTAAAAAAAGACGCCGGTATCAAAGACACCAGCGCCAATGTAAACTCGGATATTATGAAAGCCTTGTTGACAATGAGCGCGTTTGTTTTAGTTCCTGGTGGGGACGCTAAAATCCGTTCAATGCAACAACAGCTTAATCATGATTATCAAGCTTAAACTGGTATTTTACCATGTGATGGAATTTATCAAAGGGATACGAACACTGCTTTGATTTATGCTTTGCAGTCAGTGGAAGGTATGGATACTGGAACTGCTAATGGTTATTATGGTCCTGGTACGATCAATAAAACACCAACTGTTAATTCTGGCGCAACTGGGGCAATCGTTAAAATTATTCAATATGGTCTTTACGTTAATGGTTTCTATTCAGGCGCCTTCAATGGCCAATTTACACAAAATGTTGCCGACGGTATAGTTTCCTTTAGAAAATTCATGAAGTTGCCTCCTTATACTTCAACTGCTGACCTAACTGTGATCAAAGGCTTATTAACTAGTAATGGTAACACTAACCGATCTTCAGATGGTGTCGACATGGCTACTCAAATCACATCAGCTGCTACGGCTAAATCACTGAAAGCAGCTGGCTATAACATTATCGGCCGTTATTTGACAGGAAGCGTCGGGACTGGTGCTGATAAACGAGATAAAAATTTGACTAACACTGAAGTTAAACTGCTATTAGATGCTAACCTTAAGATTTTTCCGATTTACGAAGATGGAGGTTATGAAGAAAGTTATTTTAATAGCAAGCAAGGTTTCGCAGACGCTTCTATTGCCGTTAATACTGCACGTCAGCTTGGCCTACCAAGTGGGACAGTTATCTATTTTGCCGTTGATGTTGATATTCAAGATGGAAACATGAGTAGTACGGTTGTCCCCTATTTCGAGGGTATTACTGGTATTATAGGATCAACTGAATATAAAGCAGGTATTTATGGAACACGCAATGCGTGCTTGCATGTAAACCACTTAGTTAAGTATAGTTTTGTTGCTGATATGTCTTCTGGATGGAGCGGAAATTTAGGGTTCAAAATGCCTGAAAATTGGAGCTTTGATCAATTCAATGAATTTACTGGAGCTTCAACAGGGATTGATATGGATCAAGTTGCTGTCTCTGGTAAAGATAACGGAGTTTCTAAAGTTACCAAAGTTAATATAAATCCTAACGCTGCTTTCTTTACCCAACTGCAACAAGTAGAAGACCAGGCATATAGTTATATCAGCGGTGAAAGCTCTTCAACACCTGCTGAACAACTTGTTACCCAATTTTATAGACAATTTTCCTATTCTTCACCAAGTTGGGCACCCTTGGCCGGTGGATTAAATACTAGCTGGTTAGCATTCGCAAACTCAGCATTACATGTTTCAAAAGAAAGTGACTTCGAAACTCTTTATGATAGTACTACTGGCATAAAAATTGGCTTACCACACATGATGGCTTCTTTAAACGCACTTTTATTTTGGGGAGAACCACAGTCAGCCTCAGGAATTCAGGACCTTGGGGGCTGGTGTGGAGATCTTTTAACAAGTATAGAAGATGCTCATCTTAACCAGAAAAAATACGGCTCTTTTTATGAATCAATTACTGCATATGTAGGTAATAAAGGGCAATTTGGAAGGGAAGATTTGGTTGACGATTTGGATGCACTTAACGTTTACAGTACAATCCATTCGCAAAACAACCAAACTATATCCAAAATTATTAAAACTTATTACACCGGTAATGAAAGCTCCGTTCGCTTTAATTCTTACCTAAGTAATCGTTTTGATGATGACCTTGATTCACTACAGAACGACACATATACTCTTTTAAAAGGTGGTACAGGTTCATGGGGTGCAGCTTATAAAACCGCTTTATTGGCTTTTAAAAAGTTTAAATTACAAAAATATCCTTCTTATACTGACAGTGAAGCAAAAGACGCCGCTAAAGCTTTTCGCAAGTTAATTGAACAAAACGCATAGAAAGTAATAAGCAAAATGATAAACTATATATATTAGTTTATCATTTTACTTATTTTAGTTTTTTACTTTTATCTAAAAAATAGAAAGAGGTGCTAAATCAGCCTTGTACTCATGGTTAATCGTAATATTAGTTGTTTTTTTTCTCATAACAATTGATTTTTTATATTTATGTGACCATATAAATGATACTATCATTGAAAATGGCTATTTTAAAAACATTCTTACAATTATTATTTCAATTTTATCTAGTTGGTTCATCTCCAAATATTTGGGCCCTTTTTTTCTAAATTTCACTTCAGAAGTTGGAGTTACCAATTCATTCGGCTTTATATTAATAATTGTTGCATTAATAGGCTTTTCACTCCTATTCAACGCTGCAAGGCATGACATTGTAACTAGGAAAAAAACTGTACAGCAGGCTCAAAAAAAATACTTCAGACACAATCAAGTCCTAACTTTTTCTATGGTTCATTACGTAATCGGAATAAGTAGTGTTGTAATAGTTAATAGCATTGTATATTTACCAATCTTCCTCGACTTTTTAATTCCGATTCCCAAAAGTTACCCTGGTAACGTTGAAAAAATTGAACTCCAAGAATTCATTACTTTTATTATTACTCTTGTAATGCCTTTTTTAATCATAGTTTTTACCCCCTTTTCTTTGAAAAAATTACTCTCCCATTTCAATAAATAGGGTCCATTATCTAGTATAGACCCTATATATTCATAGCCCCTTTCTGTTTGGTGTTAAAGTATTAGTCATCGATGTCATGCACTATCTTGTTTAGCTCCGTTTTGATGGAACTGGAAATATTTTCTAAATTGAAATGATTATATATTTCTTTATCCTTAAGCATC